>JALSTI010000177.1 GCA_026983795.1 Melioribacteraceae bacterium | reverse complement strand
CAGGATAATTCACTTCATATTGTTGACGTTAGAATTAAAGTAACTTAAAAATTTTCCTCTGTTTTCGACTTCTTATCATCAAAAGTTTTTTATCTTTACGGGTATGAAAATAGCCTTTGTAGCCAGTGAAGTTTATCCTTATGCAAAAACAGGCGGACTGGCCGATGTTGCAGGCGCTCTTCCTAAAGAGTTGGCAAAACTCGGTCACAACGTCAAAGTGTTCATGCCAAAATATTATCCTGTAAGCGAGTATAAATATAATTTACATTACGATAATTATATTGGCGAGATGAATATACGGGTCGGCGGTTATCCGCACGGCACACATGTTTTTCACGGGTACATGCCGGATTCAACGGTAGATATTTATTTTATTCACAATCCGCATTACTTTCACCGGCCTAACATTTATACAAACGACTGGGACGAAGACGAAAGATTTATATTATTTCAAAAAGCCGTAATAGAATCAATTCAAAGAATGGGATGGGCACCGGATATTATACATTGTAACGACTGGCAAAGCTCGCTAATCCCTTTATACATCAAAGACAATTACTCTTGGGATAAACTTTTCGAGAATACAGCCACTTTACTGACTATTCACAACATCGGTTATCAAGGAAGATTTTCTCCTGAAACTTTGGGAAGAGCTGAAATTAACGGAAAGTATTTTTATCCCGGCGGACCAATAGAAATGGAAGGCGGAGTAAATTTTTTAAAAGCGGGAATCCATTTCGCCGATAAGATTAATACCGTTAGTCCTACTTACGCCAATGAACTGCTTACACCCGAATACGGAGCGGGTTTGGATTATTCGCTTTGGCAGCGGAAGGATGATTTTTCGGGAATATTGAACGGCGTGGATTATTCTATTTGGAACCCGGAAACCGATAAACATATTCCTTACCATTATTCAATTGATGACATGTCTGGAAAGACAGAAAATAAAAAATTTCTTCTTAAACATTTTAATATTAATTTTAATCCGGATATTCCGTTGATTGGTATTATCTCAAGAATGGTAGTGCAAAAAGGATTTGATATTATTGCCGAAGCGCTAAACGGACTAATGAGCTTAAATGCGCAATGGGTCGTTTTGGGAAGCGGAGAAAGCAAATACGAAAACATGTTTAATACATTAGCTTATAACCATCCTGGAAAAGTCGGTGTTTATATTGGTTATAATAATGAACTTGCACACTTAATTGAAGCCGGCGCCGATATATTTTTAATGCCCTCGCACTATGAGCCTTGCGGATTAAATCAAATTTACTCACTTAAATACGGGACCGTTCCTGTAGTAAGAAAAACCGGCGGTTTGGCAGATACGGTTCAGGACTGGAATGAATACAATGCATACGGATTGGACATTGGAAACGGCTTTTCGTTTTACGAATATTCCGGCAAAGCTCTTCTTCAATCGGTTAATAGAGCGATAAATGATTTTCACAATAAACCTATCTGGCCTAAAATCCAATATAACGGAATGATAAAAGATTATTCCTGGCATCACTCGGCAGGGGAATATTCAGAACTTTACGCTAAAACAATTAGGAAATAATCCGGCTTATCCAAACGTTATCAATAATGATATAACTCATCTTCTTTTAGTAACAAGCGTCATATTACATCTAACTAATCATATTTTTATTTTCATAAAATATATTATTTATATAAATAAGTTTAAGAATGTTATACTTAAAAGATAATTTCATTTTTAAGAGATATGTAAAACAATAATCTTTTTCCTATGCGGTTAATACAGCTTTTCAATATAAATAGTGTTAGAAGGATTTTTAATTTATTGCTGCCTTACTGCTCACGAATAGTTTTATTATTTATTGACTTATATTAATTTACTCTGTTTATACTCTACTTGGTTATTTTAATTTATTCATAACTAGTAAAAAAATGATATCAAAAACACGACATATAATTTTAATTATTATTATCCTGAAGGGAATGACGCCGAATTTATTTTCACAGGAATTAAAATTCAAAAGCCTTACCGTTGAAGACGGGCTTTCTAATGGTGAAAATTTAGCCGAACAAAGAATTAATCAAGAGATTATTGTAGAAAATATTCAGAAAAATATTGAACTAAATCCGGAAAAAAATAATGATAAAAAATCAATTTTAATTGTTGATGATTCGGAAGATGTTAGAAAATATTTAAAGAGTTTGCTGATTGAAAATTTTTCTATATCAGAAGCAGATGATAGCAAAGCTGGAATTAAAAAAGCATCTGAAATATTACCGGATCTAATTTTAAGTGATGTTATGATGCCATCAATGGACGGGATAGAATTCTGTAGCAAAATTAAATCTGAATGGCAGACAAGTGACATACCGGTTATTCTTCTAACAGCTAAAGCCTCAATCGAAAGCAAGCCGGAAGGTTTAGAAATTGGAGCCGATGATTATTTAACGAAACCTTTTGATTCACGTGAATTATTTACAAGAATAAAAAATTTGATTGATTAATGGGAAAGATTGAGAAAAAGGTATGTTAAAGCATTTGATACAGAGTTTGAAAAAGATAAAAGTTGAATGCAACGTCTCAACTAGTGCAATTAAAAGTTTATAATATACTTGGTAAAGAAGTTGCAACATTGGTTAATGAAAAACAATCTCCCGGAAATTATTCCGTAATATTCAATGCAAGCAATTTACCAAGCGGAACTTATTTCTATAAATTAATGGAAGGTTCCTTTATTCAAACAAGAAAAATGACATTGCTCAAGTAAGCACTTATAAAAATGGGGCCGGTTTAACATTATAACTAAACCGCCCTTAATTATATTTGACATTTATAAAGCTTTATAGTATTTTTTATACGACTCCTGTTGCACACATCTAATGGTAAAAACAATTTCATTCTTTTCAAAAAGGAGACTAATTATGTTTATTAAAAAAATATTTTTTGTGTTTCTCGGATTGATTATTCTGAGCTCAACAACAAATGCACAGTTCGACAACTTGCTTAAAAAAGCTAAGGAAAAAGTGAAAAGAAAAGTTGAGCGTGAAATTGACAAGGGTATGGATAAAGGTATTGACGAAGCCGATAAGGCGGTAAAGGAAGGTATTTCGGGGTCGGATAAGGATAAGGACAAGGATGCCGGTATTGAGAAAAAGCCAACAACAGACGCTGCTTCTAATAACGAAACCACTCCGGTTGTAAACTCCGAATCAACAAACAATCAATTTAAGGTATGGTCAAAATATAATTTTGTTCCGGGAGATAAAATTATTTTTGAAGACAACCTTTCTTCTGAAGAAAGCGGTGAGTTTCCTTCGCGCTGGGATTTGATTTCCGGAAATGCTGAAAATGCCAGGCTGGGTAACGATAACATAATTAATTTTGTTGGAGACGGGACTATTGTTAACCCTTTGATGGATAAAGAAAGTTATCTTCCTGAAGTCTTCACACTGGAGTTTGATGCTTATTTCGACAAAGAGGCTCCTTTAAGATCACAGAAATACGAACTTCGCTTTTTTAACGGCATTAGTGTTAATCGCGTTATACCTAATAGCAGCAAGCGTATGTACTCTATTGGAATAGGTTGGAATAAAGTTCAAATGCATACTCTCGGTGATGAAATTCAAAAATCTTACAATGAGAAAAAAGCATGGCAGGGTGGCTGGAAACACATTGCCGTTGCTTTTAATAAAAGATCACTTAAGTTGTTTTTAAATCAAGATAGAATGCTGAATGTACCTAATTTAGGATATAAACCAAAAATGTTTTCGATTGGCGCGTATTTTGACAAAAGACATATTAAAATTGCTGCTATTAAAAATATCCGTCTGGCGAAGGGTGGAAAAAAATTATACGACAGAATAATGGCTGATGGAAAATTTGTAACCCGGGGAATTTTATTCGATGTTAACAAATCAATTGTTAAACCTAATTCAATGGGAGTAATCAATAAAATTGTTAAGGTTATGAAAAAACACCCTAATCTAAAATTCAGAATTGAAGGACATACAGACAGCGATGGGAACAACGCATTTAATCAAAAACTATCTGAAGAAAGAGCGAAGGCAGTTATGGATTTATTAATCTCCAACGGGATTGACGCCTCGCGTTTGGAATTTAAAGGCTATGGAGAAAGTAAACCCGTAGACAGCAATGCTACGCCGGAAGGAAAAGCAAATAACAGACGTGTTGAGTTTATAAAAATTTAGCGAAAATTTTTTGCAGCGGATTGTCTAAGTAATTTAGCATCACTTATTATTTTAACAAAACACTCTTTTCGGTTTTGTGAAAGCTGCCGACTTGTATTGAGTAAAAATAAACGCCGCTGGGAAGTGACGATGCATTAAAAGTAACGCTGTATTTTCCCGGCAATTGCCTTTTGTTTACTAATACCGCAACTTCTCTTCCCAATATATCAAACACCTTTAGGCTTACAAAAATCCCCTTTGTATTCCCCCTTCTGGCAAATGGGGGATTGAGGGGGGTTGAGATTGAATATTGGATTGTAGTTGTCGGGTTAAAAGGGTTGGGATAGTTTTGTTCCAATTTAAATTCTGCGGGAATTTGTTTAAAGTTATTATTTACATCCGAAGGTAAGCCGGTATATTTATTTCTGCTTTGTATTATTGCTTGTTTAAGATTACTATAATTATCCGCCTCCGCAACAACAAAAGCAATATCAATACTGTCCGACGAATTTATGGTATAAGGTCCGCCTGAAATAACTAACGAAATGTCGCTAGGACCTGCTTCCGGAAAGCTCAAGCCGCTGCTTATAATGCTCCATTTCTCGTCATCCGTAAGTCCGTCCCAAGAAACAACGCCGCCGTTATTTCCATCTTGATCCATTGCATAAAAGTTTGTAGGACCATTTGACAACAATGCGAAACCGATATTAGTATTAACCGGATTACCGTCTTGATCAAAAGCATAACCAAAATTATTTGTTGTATCGAACTTAACCACATCGCCGTCCCAATCATTTTCATCAATATCCAAGTCAAAAAATATTCCCGCATAAAAATTATTAATTGTATTAGCCGTAGTGTTAATCATTCTATATCTTAAAATCACAAAGTTCTCATTTGCAGCATCTGAAAAAGAAAACGAGCTTTGTTTTGTTTTTATTCCCAATCTGTTAGTTGCATTACTATCGTTAAACACGGCAAAGCTTTGTTGGTCGGCTTCATTTCCGGGTGTATTTAATGAAACCGGTTTAATCACAAAAAAGTCTTCGTCTTTTCCGCTGGCGTCCGTATTTCTGGCTGCATCATTTATTGTCTGGGCTGACGTTCCATAAATAAGCGCGCCTTCGTAAAGCAAATTCGGACCGTCTTTATACGTTAGTCCGCCGCCTTGCTGATTATTAGGAAAATCATTAAATCCCAAAGAACCGTTGCTGGTAATTGTTAATGAAACATTATTTACATTTTGAACTACATAAGTCGGGTTTACGTTAAAAGTGATCCACTGAAAATCATTATACGTACCGTCTGTAATATCAACTCTAAGATTTACATCAATATTATCCGGGGCATTTTGATTTATTTTAATACGGAATTTACCGCCACTATTATTTTTAGTTTGAAGCGTGGACATACTTCCGGCGGAATAATTTCCATTAATTACTGAAACAAAAGACGAATTATTAACCAGGTTAAGCTGCAAATTACTCAACGGAGCAAGATAATTAGTAAAGCCGACTTCTATCTCAATCTCTTCTCCCGATTCAATTATTCCGTCTCCGTCGCCACGATCAAAATATTTTACGTTTGTCAAGCGAAGCGATTTGGAATTTTTGTTGGATAACGCCTTAAACGCATTAATTCTTCCAGCCCCTAATAAATATTGATAACTTTGATTTATACCATCTATATTGTCCGCATTGCTTCTAATTTGTTCGCCTATTTGCAAGGGGCTATAATTAGGAAATTCGTTTTTTACCAACGCAGCTAAACCGGCCACAATAGGAGAAGACATCGACGTTCCGCTAGCCGTAGAATATGTGTCGTTTTGCCACGTGGAATATATACCCACACCAGGAGCAATAACATCTATATGAATACCATAATTAGAAAAGCCGGCTTTATTATCGCTGTAATCCGAGGCACCTACAGATAACACACCGTTGTAACTTGCAGGATAAAAAGAGTCTTGCGAGTTATTGTTGCCCGCAGCCGCAACAACCAAAACCCCTTTAGAAACAGCATAATCTATAACAGACTGGGCAAAAGACGAATAACTAAAACTTCCCCAACTACAATTAATAATATTAGCTCCGTTATCTACTGCATAAACAACCCCTTCATAACCAAAACTTATCAACGCCGTACCGGCATTTGTTCTAACATCATTCTGAGATGTTTTAACCGCCATAACAGTAGAGTTAAAACCTATTGACGCAATTCCCACGTCATTATTTGTTACGGCGCTTGCCAAGCCGGCTAACAGTGTTCCGTGGTCGGGTCGGTCTTCCATAGGATTGTTATCGGGAGTTCCGTCCAAACCTCCGAAATCCCAACCTCTGTAATCATCAATATAACCGTTGTTATCATCGTCAATTCCGTTGTCTGGAATTTCATCTTCGTTTATCCATATATGGTTTGCCAGGTCGGGATGATCCCAATCAATACCGGTATCAACAATTCCAATTATAATTTTTGAAGAACCTTTGTTAATATCCCACGCTTGTTCGGCTTTAATTAAACCCAGCATTTTTTTCTGATTGGTTGTGCTATCCAAATATTTTGGATCGTTCGGTGTAAAAACTATTTGATTAAGATAATAGGGCTCTGCCCATTTAATCTTTTTCTGCTTGCTAAACTTTGAGGCTACCAGTTTAGGGCTCTTTTTTCCGTTAGTGGTTACTACATAAATATTTTTTAAAATGCTATTCGATTTACTTGGTTTTTTAAACATTGGTTTTGATCCGGTAATGCCAAGTTTTTCCGATTGACTAAGTTTGGTTAAAATACGATTGTTTAAATTATAATCATCCTGGTTGAATTTCACTATTATCTTGTTTTTAAAATAATAATTTCTGCCGTCATGAATAATCTTTTGCCCAATAATACTTTCGGTTAATAAAACAAAATATGCCGTTAAAATTAACAGTCTCATTTTAAATCCGTTTTATTTTAGTTTAATAAAATACTTGCTGAATAAGCATTTTGTCAATACAAAAAACGAGTCCTATGATTAGATACAAAAAACCCTGCGGTTTTTTCGCAGGGTTTTCAATTAATTAAGCCAATTCTTCTTGATGATGTGTTGCGGTTTCTCCGGCTTTTTTCAATGCTTGTTCCAAATCCGAGATAATGTCGTTCACGTTTTCAATTCCCACGGATAACCTTACCAATCCGTCTGTAATTCCAGCAGCTTCCCTTGCTTCTTTACCCATCGAGTGGTGAGTCATGCTTGCAGGATGTTGAATTAATGTTTCAACTCCGCCCAAGCTGACCGCTAATTGACAAAACTTAACGGAATTCATAACTGCTCTGCCGGCATCAACACCGCCTTTTAGTTCGAATGAGATCATTCCGCCGCTATCGATGTGTTGTTTTTGTCCTATTTGATATTGCGGATGGCTTTTTAATCCGGGATACATTACCCACTTAACTTGCGAGTGATTTTCCAAGAACTCAGCTATTTTTTGAGCGCTTTTGCTATGCCGTTCCATTCGCAAGGCAAGAGTTTTTAATCCCCTGTGAACCAAGAATGCATTTAACGGATCAATAACCCCGCCGAGTTGGTTTAATGTTTTTCTCATCTTATTATATTCTTCTTCGTCTTTAACTACTATTACCCCGCCAACAACATCGGCATGACCGTTTAGAAATTTTGTTAAACTATGAACAACAACGTCCGCGCCTAAGTCCAAAGGTCTTTGTAATGCAGGGCTCATAAAAGTATTATCAACAACCAACAAAATATTATTTTGATGTGCCAACTCCGCAATTTCTTTAATATCGGAAATTTCCAAAGTCGGATTTCCCGGAGTTTCTACATATATAACTTTGGTATTAGGTTTAATAGCATTTTTAACCTCTTCGATTCCGGAAGTATGAACAAAGTCGGTTTTTACGCCGAACTTTTTCATAATTGTAGACAACAAAGTAGCTGTGGGTCCATAAACTGCTTTTGAACAGATTACATGGTCACCCGATTCGAGTAACGAAGCAAACGCAGTATGAATTGCCGCCATTCCGCTTCCGCATCCTAAAGCTTTATAACCGTTTTCCAAGTGCGCAACAGCTTTTTCCATCGCCTCAACGGTTGGGTTTTTCATTCTGGTATAAATATAACCTTCTTCCTCGCCTCTAAATAAAGCTGCTCCATGCTCTGCTGATTTAAACTTAAAGGTTGACGTTTGGTAAATCGGCGGAACTACCGGCCCAAACTCGTATTCCTCAACTCCGGCATGAACACATTTTGAATCAAAACCTATTTTTGAGTCTTCCATTTTAAACCTCTCAATTTATTAAATCGTCCGTATTGTTACTCTCACTGTTTTTGTTGCCGTTATTATTCTCATCAGTTACAATTCTTGCTACGTCCGCAATAGTATCGCCCTCATTCAATTTTATTAATCTTACGCCTTGTGTATTTCTTCCCATGACCCTAATTTTCTTAATACTCATTCTAATAACCATTCCTTTGTTGGTTATTATCACAAGCTCATCGTTATCGGTTACTTCTTTCATAGAAATAAGCTTTCCGTTTTTCTCTCCGGTTTTAACTGTTATAACGCCTTTTCCGCCTCTTCTGGTAACGCGGTAATCATCTATATTACTTCTCTTTCCATAACCTTTATCCGTTACCACCAGCAGTGTAGAATTGGTTCTAACAACAATAAACCCGATCACATAATCATCTTTGTTAAGTTTTATACCCCTTACGCCGGTTGCAGTTCTTCCCATATCCCTAACGTCGCTCTCATGGAATCTGATTGCCATTCCGTCTTTAGTGCCGATAATAATATCGTTATTACCGTTTGTAAGTTTAACTTCAATAAGTCGATCGCCTTTAACAATATTTATTGCGTTAATACCTCCTCTTCTAACGTTTGAGTATGCGGAAAGGACAGTTTTTTTAATAGTGCCTTTTTCGGTAACCATCACAATATGCTTGTCGTTGCTAAATTCTTTAACCGTTACAAACGCCGTAATCCTTTCGTCTTTTTCTTTTTCCACCAGGTTCTGAATAGATCTACCCCGCGCTGCTCTTCCCCCTTCAGGTACTTCATGAACCTTTTTCCAATAGCATTTTCCTTTATCTGTGAAAAACATTATGTAATGATGGGTTGAAGCCACAAACATATGCTCTATAAAGTCTTCGTCTTTTGTTCCGGCTCCAGTAACACCTTTTCCACCTCTGGCTTGTTTTCTATAACCGCTTACCGGAAATCTTTTAATAAAACCTCGGTGTGAAATTGTTACAACAACATCTTCTTCGGCTATAATATCTTCCAATGAAAACTCTTTAAAGTCTTTAATTATTTCCGTTCGTCGTTCGTCGCCAAATTTATCTTTTATTTCTTTCAGATCGTTCTTAATAATCAGATTTCTTTTTTCTTCGCTGGCTAAAATTCCTTTAAGTTTTTCTATCAACTTAATTATTTCTTTATATTCTTCTTCTATTTTCTTTCTCTCTAGTCCGGTTAACCTTTGCAATCTCATATCCAAAATTGCTTTTGCTTGAATCTCGCTCAGTTTGAACTTTTTCATTAAATTAGCTTTGGCTGTATTCACATCACGGGATTTTTTAATAGTTTCAATTACCGCATCTATATTATCCAAAGCAATTATATATCCTTCAAGAATGTGAGCTCTTTTCTCGGCAGCATTCAACTCGTATTTTGTTTTACGAATTAACACATCCATCCTGTGGTTCAAGAAATGCTGCATCATTTCTTTAAGCGTTAGAACTTTGGGAATGCCGTTAACAAGCGCAAGCATTATAACTCCAAAGGTAACCTGCATTTGAGTGTGTTTAAATAATTGATTCAGAATAACCTCTGGTTGAGATGATCTTTTTGTTTCAATTACTATTCTTAAACCGTCTCTATCGGATTCGTCTCTTATGTTTGTAATATCGCTGATTTTTCCGGCTCTAACAAGATTTGCTATTTTTTCTATCAAGTTAGCTTTATTTACTTGATACGGAAGTTCTGTTATAACAATATTTTCCCTATCATTTTTTAAAGTTTCCACATTAGCTTTTGCGCGAACAATAACTTTACCTCTTCCGGTTAAAAACGCATCTTTAACTCCGTCGTATCCATAAATTATTCCTCCGGTGGGAAAATCCGGTGCTTTTATAATTTGCATTAATTCTTCCGGTGTTATACCGGGATTATCAATCAGCTTTACAAGTCCGTCTACTACTTCCGTTAAGTTATGAGGGGGAATGTTCGTAGCCATTCCAACTGCAATGCCGCTAGCGCCGTTAACTAATAAATTAGGAATATAAGACGGCAATACCGTTGGTTCTTGCAATGTTTCATCGAAATTAGTACTAAAGTCAACAGTATTTTTATCAAGATCGCGTAACATATATTCAGATATACGTGAAAGTCTTGCTTCAGTATATCTCATAGCCGCCGGCGAGTCACCATCGATAGAACCGAAGTTTCCCTGACCGTTAACCAACGGATAGCGAAGGGAAAAATCCTGTACCATTCTTACCATCGAGTCGTAAACAGCGGTATCTCCGTGCGGATGGTATTTTCCAAGAACCTCGCCAACTATTCTAGCCGATTTTTTATACGGTTTATTATAACCAAGTCCAAGCTCGTGCATTCCAAACAAAACTCTCCGGTGCACGGGTTTTAGTCCGTCTCTTACATCCGGCAAAGCTCTTGCAACAATTACCGACATTGCATAATCTATATAAGATGATTTCATTTCATCTTCCAGAGCAACAGGAATAACTTTTTCAAACATTGAGTTCATAATTTTATTAATTCCTTAATTTTTTAAATTTGATTAAACATCCAAATTAGCATACTTTGCATTTTTTTCTATAAACTCCCGTCTGGGCTCAACGGCATCGCCCATCAACGTTTCAAAGATTTTATCGGCAGATGCCGCACTTTCCAAATTTACTTGTAAGACCGCTCTCGTTTCGGGATTCATTGTAGTTTCCCAAAGCTGTTCGGGATTCATTTCACCAAGACCTTTATATCTGGAAACCGAAACCCCTTTAGGCAAATTATTCTCGTCATATTCAACAGCATCTTTACCGTTGCCTTTAAATTGTTTAATTGCCTTATCCCTTTCATCATCGTCGAACGCATAAACTTCTGTTTTTCCTTTTTTGATTCTATACAAAGGCGGTTGGGCAATATAAACTTTTCCTTCATTAATTAAATCTTTCATATATCTGTAGAAAAACGTTAATAGAAGTGTTCTTATATGGCTGCCGTCAACGTCGGCATCAGTCATTATTATTATTTTACCGTAGCGTGCTTTCTCGCTGTTAAATTCCGCACCTATTCCCGCACCTATTGCCGATACAATAGCTTTTATTTCATTGTTTTCAAGTATCTTGTTTATTT
>JALSTI010000176.1 GCA_026983795.1 Melioribacteraceae bacterium | reverse complement strand
AGATACATTCAAGTCATCTTCCTATTTAGAGTTTTTTGCTGAAAGTTGGGGAAGTGGCTGGTGCGTGCTGCGGTACAGTTTTATAAAAAATCCCCGCACTTTTATTCGACAAGGGGGAGTGCAGGGATACTTTATTGGGCTTTTAGTTCAACTCAATTTGTCATTAATTTTTACTCACTTTAAGTTCGGTTTTTTGCAAAATTAACTTATTTAGTGCTGTTTCTATCATATTGACTCTATTGTTAAGAATTTTATTTTCGCTAACTACGGTTTTTAAGTTCATATTTTCGTCTTCTAATTTTTTAATCCTTTCTTTTAATTCTTTATTCCGAAGTTTAAATTCTTTGTTTTGTTCCTTAACCGCTTCAACAAGCAATGCTGTAATAGGAGCATATTCCATAGACATAAATTCTGATTTATCATCAACAACTTCCGGAATAGACTCTATTGATTCTTGAGCAATAAATCCCATTTGTAAACCTTCCCTATGATTTTCAGGTTTTTTCCATTCGAAATTAACACCACGCAGCATTTTTACTTTTTTTAATGCATCGTGTATTGTTGAAATATTTTTCTTTAATCTTCTATCACTTGAGCTGGACCAAGAAGAAGTACCACCGGCAGAACCATTTACATAAAACATATTTGTTGTGCTTTCATTTTCGCCATTTATTTGAACTCTGATGGAACTTGGAGCAAATCTTCCCCAAATTAATGGTTTATAGGTAGAGACAGTCCTATTTTGAATAAATAATTGATCATCACCTGTATGTCCAAAACCGGCATTATAGCCTATAGCTATATTATTATCACCGGAGACATTGTCATTTAATGCATTAACGCCAATTGCAATGTTTTGCTGACCGTTTGCGGAATTATTGCCACCTTTTAATGCTTGGTATCCAATGGCAATATTTTCAAAACCTCCGCTGTAACCATACAGAGCTTGGTTACCAACGGCTGTATTATTGTAACCGCTCACATTATGAAAATGCGATTGATATCCAACAGAGGTATTTGCATTTGCGTTGTTATTATCGTTATTTTTTAATGCTTCAAACCCAATTGCTGTATTTTTAATTCCGAAGTCACTTGATACTAATCCGTTCTTATTTAATGCATTAACCCCAACGGCAGTATTTTGAGAAGCAAGAGTTTGAGTACCGATTTTACTATCGTCATTGGCTCCGGCACCTTCACCAAGATAAACACTATTACTGGTTGGAGTAGACTTTCCATCAGAAAGACCGTCAATAGAACCGCTTGAACCTCCTGATGGAGTTTGCCATGTTGCATCACCGTTTGCATCGGAAGTAAGAACTTTCCCGTTGCCTTCGCTACCATCTGCCATTTTGAAGGCATTTGTTATTGTTTTACCGTTTACTGTTAGTTTATCACTTGTATTACTACTTCCGGCACCAATTGATACTCTTTCGTTAACATTAGATAATTGAATAACATTACTGGAATTTCGTATCCAACCTGTTCCTACTTCATCGTCCCACCAAAATAATTGACCGCTATCATCAATCCATAGTTTATGTTTCATAGAACCGGATGGAGCATCCGATGCCTGTGTAAAAATTAGTGACCCGAATTTACCGCCGGAATTATCCTCTTCTTCGGTAAATGTAGCCAGCACATTGTTACTCGAACCTTTAATATCAACAGTTCCTCCGGATGGAGCTAAAACAGAATTTATTTTATTTTTGACTTTACTTTTTAATTTGTCTTTTTCAGTTTCTTGTGCAAAAATAGAAGTTATTAAAAAAGCAAATAGTATAATGAAATAAAGAAATTGTTTTGTATATATTTTGTACATGATTCCCTCTTGGCTTATTTAAGATATTTTATCCTTTTAATTTAATATAGTACTTTAAATATATTTCATAATCAACTACCTATGCGGGTAGTTTTTGGGAGAATTTTTTTTGATGGTCTTAATACTGTTGTTAGTTGTAATTCAAAAATTTTTGTGCAGACAGGAATGCCTGCGTTACAGTTAAATTATTAAAAAAATCCCCACACATTATCAGACAAGAAGAGTGCGGGGATACTTTATTAAGTTTTTAGTACAACGCAATTTGCTGTTAATTTTTACTTATTTTTGTGTGTGGTTGTGCTTTTATAAATTTGTTAAGTGCTTGTTCCAATAATTCAACTTTATTTTCCAAATTGGTATTTTTTGCAAATTGTTTTTTCAGCTCTTTATTCTGTATGCTGATTTCTGCATTCTGTACTCTTATTTTTTCATTTTCATCTTCTAATATTTTAACTCTTTCCTTTAATTCTGAATTTTGCTTTCTAAACTCTAAGTTCTGAATTCTAAATTCTGAATTCTGTTCTTTCACTGCTTCAACAAGCAAAGCAGTAATTGGAGCATATTGCATTGAGTAATATTCGCCACTATCATCAACAACTTCCGGTATTACACTTTTTGCTTCTTGTGCAATAAAACCCATTTGTAAACCTTCGGAAAATTTATCCTTATCTT
>JALSTI010000175.1 GCA_026983795.1 Melioribacteraceae bacterium | reverse complement strand
AGAAAATATAGATTCTGCCGATATTGTTAAGGTGACGGTCTCTCCCGGAGATAAAATTGAAGAAAATCAAATTATTTTGGAAATAGAAACGGATAAAGCTACTATAGAAGTGCCTTCCGATTTTTCCGGAACAGTGAAAGATGTATTTGTAAAAGAAGGCGATACGGCAAAGGTTGGACAAGCTATTCTAAGCGTTGACACTCAGGATTCAAATACGACCGGAGAAATTTCTGAAAAATCAGAAAAAAAAGAATCTGTTAAGGAAAAACAAATTACCCCAAAAGAAGAAAAAGTTGAGCAACCTTCGCCTGCAGAAAATAAAAATTTTTCGAACACAATAGAATTTAAACTTCCCGAACTTGGAGAAAATATTGAAAGCGCCCAAGTTGTAGGCGTATTGGTAAAACCCGGCACTCAAATTAAAAAAGACCAAATACTTTTTGAAATAGAAACGGATAAAGCAACCATAGAAGTGCCCTCCGATATAAACGGAATTGTAAAAGAAGTTAAAATTAACGAAGGCGAAACCGCTAAAGTAGGTGATGTGGTTTTAATTATAGAAACTACGGCTCCTATTAATGTTAAAGAGGAAAAAACAGAAGCCGCTGCCCCCGAGCCTGAAACCCGGTCCGTTACAACTCGCCAAATTTCTGGACAACCTGAAATTAAGAAAATGGAAGAACCGGTTATTACACCTCAAAGAATTAATATGCCCGATGTAATTGCTCCGGCAGCTCCTTCGGTAAGAAGGTTTGCGAGGGAAATTGGAATTGATATTAATCAAGTAAAAGGTTCCGGTCCCGGAGGAAGAATTTCCATAAATGACGTAAAAACTTTTGCCAAGAGATTAAATGAATCAATAAAAAAAGGAACGCTTGCAACCGGTATTGGAATAAAACAAGAAAAATTACCCGACTTTACCAAGTGGGGCGAAATTTCGAAAGAACCAATGAGTAATGTGAGGAGAAAAACTGCCGAACATTTATCATACGCTTGGACAACTGTTCCACACGTAACCCAATTTGATAAAGCCGATATTACAGAACTCGAAAAATTAAGGAAGCAATACTCTAAAAAAGTTGAAGCATTGGGCGGCAGACTTACAATAACCTCAATCTTATTGAAAATTGTTGCATCCGCACTCAAAAAATTTCCTCAATTTAATACGAGCATCGATTTAGCCAACAACGAAATTATTTATAAAAAATATTTTAACGTCGGCGTTGCCGTTGATACGGATCGGGGATTAATTGTTCCCGTCGTAAAAGATGTTGACAAAAAAAGCATTTTTCAACTTTCGGTGGAATTGAGTGAGATATCCGAGAAGGCTAGAAATAAAAAAACTACAATAGAAGAAATGCAAGGCGGAAATTTCACAATAAGTAATTTGGGTGGAATCGGCGGAACGGCATTTACTCCCATTGTTAACTCCCCCGAAGTTGCTATTCTTGGCGTTTCCCGCGGTAGCTTTGAACCGGTTTTTATCGATGGGGAGTTTAAACCGAGATTAATTTTACCATTATCTTTATCTTATGACCACAGAATTATTGACGGAGCCGATGCTGCAAGATTTTTACGTTGGATTTGTGCGGTGCTTGAACAACCAATGTTGTTAATACTGGATTAAAAACTGGAGAATCAAAAATGAGTAAAACACAACTTGCGGTTATTGGCGGCGGACCCGGCGGTTACGCTGCGGCTTTTCATGCAGCAGATTTAGGAATGCAGGTGACGCTTATCGATTTGGAAAAAAATCCCGGCGGCGTTTGCCTTTACCGCGGTTGTATTCCTTCTAAAGCACTTCTTCATGTTGCAAAATTAATTGGCGAAGCCGAAGAAGCAAAAAAATGGGGCGTAAACTTTGGCACGCCTGAAATCGATCTCGATAAACTTAGAAGGTTCAAAAAAAAGGTTGTAACTAAATTAACCGGCGGTTTGGGTCAGTTAACTAAACAAAGAAAAATAAATTATATTCAAGGCAAAGCGTCTTTTGTTAATTCGAACACCATCGTAATAAATAAATCCGATGGAAACATGGAAGAGCTTTCGTTTGAAAATGCAATATTGGCTACAGGTTCGGTTCCGACTAAAATCCCGGGCATTTCCATTGAGTCGCCAAAAGTTATGACTTCCCGCGAAGCATTGGAATTGGAAGACATCCCGGAAAAGCTTTTAGTTTTGGGCGGCGGTTATATCGGTCTTGAAATGGGGTCGGTCTATTCTGCACTCGGAAGTAAAGTTACGGTTGTTGAAATGATGCCGTCTCTTTTACCCGGCGCCGATAAAGATTTGGTTGACGTACTGACAAAAACCCTGAAAAAAAGATTCGATTCGATTTTATTAAATACCAAAGTTACGTCATTAAAAGAAATTAAAAACGGAATTAAAGTAAAACTCGAAAGCGAAGAGGTTAAAGACAACGAACAAATTTTTGATAAGGTTTTGGTATCGGTCGGGAGAAGAGTAAAAACCGAAGGATTGGGAATTGAAAATACAAATATAAAAATAAACGAACGCGGTTTTGTTAGAGTAAACGAAAAAATGCAAACAGACGATCCGGTAATTTATTCAATTGGAGATATTGTAGGCGGAGCAATGCTTGCGCATAAAGCTTCGGCGGAAGGAAAAGTTGCTGTTGAGGCAATTCTTGGTAACAAAGTTGCTTTTGAACCTGCCGCTATTCCGGCCGTTGTATTCACAGATCCCGAACTTGCATGGACCGGACTGACGGAAAACGAAGCGAACAAAAAAGGGATTGAATTTGAAGTTACGCGTTTCCCATGGGCGGCAAGCGGAAGGGCTACAACTTTAGACTGTTTCGACGGATTAACTAAACTCATTTTCGATCAGAGTACCGGTCGCGTTTTAGGAATGGGAATTGTAGGACCCGGTGCGGGCGAATTAATTGCCGAGGGAACCTTGGCTGTTGAAATGGCTGCATTGGCTAAAGATGTTTCGCTAACAATTCATCCGCATCCAACTTTGTCAGAAACAATTATGGAATCTGCGGATTTGTTTTTCGGTCATACAACACATCTGTATAAACCCAAAAGATAATCTATTGTAAAACCGGTGCAGATTATGAAAAGATTAATAAAGGTTGAACCCGTGTAAATTCCATGCCAAAAACTTCAACCATTACGGCTTCCGTTATTTGCTTGATTTCTTATTATTATCTTCAATAAACTTAGTATAAGTGTAAATTTTAACGGGCAGTAAGCCTATAAATACTATTTAACAATTAAATATTAAAATTTTATATTAATATTTATCCGTGAAAATCCGCTGTATGTGTATCATATTTCTTTAACCGCCAAGGCGCAATGACGCAAAGAAAAATAACTTTGCATTCCTTGAGGTTTCTCAAATAAATTTATATCTATTTCTTAAAACTTCTAATTTCTAACTTCTAACTTCTAATTTCTAACTTCAAGTTTCTTACGGTTTGAAGTGTAGAGCTTAAATAAGTTCATCTGTATTACATAATATTTTTAACTGCTGAATTCCGGTTTCTAACTTCCGATTTTCAGATAATCATTTTTAATCCTTGCACATCTTGTTTTTCTGGGTTCATTTGTGTTATATCACTATAAAGTTTCTGCATATTTTTATCTTTCATCTTTCCTACTACTTTTAAAATCATTATTTTTCCACAAAAATTATTCCAAGTTTAATGAAACCCAAATTTTACAATATTGATAACATATTAGTAAGCAAAAATTTGTTTACAAAAAAATTTTCTTGCGATCTTGAAAAATGCAAAGGCGCTTGCTGTACGATGAAAAGTGATTACGGTGCTCCATTACTGGAACCGGAAATTGAAGAAATTAAGAAAATTTACGATATTGTTAAAAATTATCTGCCGGAACATAGCATAAAAGAAATTGAGAAAAACGGGTTTTGGGAAGAGAAAGAAGGAATGTTGTTGACAAAATCTATAAGAAAAAGAGATTGTGTATTTGTTTATTGGGATGGAGATATAGCAAAATGTGCAATTGAAAAAGCTTATTTCGATAAAAAAATAAAATTCCGTAAACCGATTTCTTGTCATCTTTTTCCTATTAGAATAACTAATTTCGGCGGACCTACATTAAAATTCGAGGAATATCAAGAATGTAAACCGGCACTGAAAAAAGGTAAAAAAGAAAATACTAACGTTATAGAATTCTGCAAGGATTCACTTACTCGCGGATTAGGAAAACAATTTTATAAACAATTGCAAAAAATTAACGGGAAATAAAAAATATGTTATCGTTACACCAAAAGCTGCTGCAAACTCAAAAATTATCACCGCAACAAATACAATATCAAAAATTGTTGCAGTTAAACACCATGGCATTAGAACAACGAATAAAAACGGAATTGGAATTGAATCCTATTCTTGAAGAAACAATGAACGAAGAGCTTGAAGAAGTACTTGAACAAAAAGAAGAAGAACCGGCTGAAAAAACTGAAGAAGTTGAAGAAGCAACCGAGCAAACGGAAGATGAGTTTGACGTTGAGGATTTTATGAACGATAGCGATATAGAAGAAAACAGAATAAATAAATCTCCCGATGACGATAAAACCCAACCTGTTGCCCCGCTTAGAGTTTCACCGCAAGAAGCTTTATTGGATCAACTGCATATGCTTGATTTGCCGGAAGAACAAATTATCCTTGGTGAAGTTATTATTAGCAGTTTGGATAAGGACGGTTATTTTAGAGAGGATTTGGAAAAAATTGTAGAGGATTTAAAACTTTTTGAAAATGTGAATGTTTCGATGGAAGACGCAGAAAAAGTGCTTAAAAAAATCCAAACCTTGGATCCGGTTGGAATCGCTTCAAGAAATTTACAGGAATGCCTGCTTGTTCAAATAAAAAATTCTTCCTTCGATCCTTATTATTCTTATTTAGCAGAAAAAATTCTTTCGGAATATTATGACGATTTTGTGAATAAAAGATATAACGTAATTCAAGAAAAAATGAATTTAAGCAAGGAAACATTAAAAGCCACATTGGATCTTATTCAAAAGTTAAATCCAAAACCGGGAGAAGGAACAATTGAATCTACCGAGGCAAATCAAATTACACCGGATTTTATAATAGAAAAGGTAGACGATAATTTTATAATTACACTTAACGACAGAAGCGTTCCTTCTGTAACTATAAGTAAAACTTATTTGGAAATGTTGGAAAGTAAAAAAAGAAAAAGAAAAATAACAAAGCGCGAAAAAGAAACCCATAAGTTTTTACGCGAAAAATTCGAATCGGCTAAATGGTTTATTGCTTCTATTCAGCAAAGAAGGGAAACATTGATGAAAATAATGCGCGCTATTGTAGAAAAACAATACGACTTTTTCGAATACGGTCCGAAAGCTTTGAAACCAATGATTTATAAAGATATAGCAGAAGAGATCGGAATGGATATTTCAACTATAAGCAGAGTTGTAAACGGCAAATACGTTCAAAGCCCTGTTGGAATACATGAATTGAAATACTTTTTTAGCGAAGGTCTTTCAACAGATTCCGGAAATGAAATATCAAATAAACATATTAAAGAATTAATTAAAGAAATAATTGACAGCGAGCCTAAAAATATGCCGTACAGCGACGATAAAATTGCTAAAATGTTAAAGGAAAAAGGAATTCACATTGCACGGAGAACCGTGGCAAAATACAGGGAACAAATGCAAATTCCTGTTGCCCGACTTAGAAAGGAATTATGAGTTTAGTAAAAGACGGACTGATTATTTTTATCCTGTTTTTGTTGTTCGGAGCATCGCATTCTGTTCTTGCATCGCATAAAATAAAATTATGGATAATTAAACGTTTAGGAAATAAAATTGCTTTTTACCGTTTGTTTTATAACATTTCTTCGGTTTTAATTTTCTTTTTATTTTGGTTTACAGCGCCAAAACCTTATGTTATAATTTACGATTTACACTACCCTTTCGATTTGATAATCCTGGTTCTGCAAATATTTAGTCTGTTTGGACTTCTGTGGGCATCTTCAAAAATTGACGTAAAAGAATTTCTGGGAATTAACCAAATTAAAAGATTTTTTAACGGCACTTACAAAATAGAAGAGTTGGACGAAGATGTGGAATTTATTGCCGATGGAATGTTTAAATACAGCCGGCATCCTATTTACTTCTTTTCAATGCTTTTTTTGGGGCTGCGGCCGTCGATGGATTTCTTTTACTTGGAGTTTTTTATTCTTTCCATAATTTATTTTATTGTCGGTTCTTATTATGAAGAAAAGAAACTTATTGAACGATTGGGTGTAAGATATTTGGAATATCAAAAAAACGTTCCGCGTTTTATTCCTTACAAAATTTTTATTAACGATTTTAATAAATAAATATGAAAACAACTAAATATTTACTCTGTTTCTTCTTATTGATTTCCGTATCTGTAATTTATCCGCAGAATAATAATAAAGAAAAGGTGATTGCTAAAATCGGTAATAAAAAAATTACGGACGAAGAATTTAAAGAAAGATACGAGTTTGTACCGCAGTTAAACCGGATCAAAAAGGACGTAGAAAAATCTAAAAAAGAATTGCTTTATACATTAATAGCCGAAAAATTATTTTCCCTCGAAGCGCAAAGACTCCATTATGATACTACCGATATAATGCAGCATACTTATAAAGCATTGGAAGAAATGTATGTGCGCGATGCTTTATATACGGAAAAAATTAAAAATAAAACGGTCGTTGATAATAAAGATCTATTAAAAGGGAAAAAAAGATATAATACTTCACTTGTTGTAAGTTATTTGTATTCAACCGACCGGAACGAAATTGAAGATTTATACCGGAAATTAAAATCCGGAACCCCTTTTGATGTTCTACTTAAAAGCAGACCGGAATTTCACGACAAACAAAATCCTTACACTGTAGTTTACGGTAAAATGGAAGCGTCGGTGGAAGATTCGTTATACAATCTGAAAGTAGGGAATTTTACGGCGCCTATTAAAGCTCCTAACGGATTTTATATTTTTAAGCTTGTTAATAAACAAACAAGGCAACTCCCGTCCGGCAAAACTATGGAAGGTGTCCAAAAAGATATTTACGAAATTGCAAAAGACAGAGCAGAAGACAGAGTGTACCGTAAATTTTACGGCGACTTTTTTGGAAACAAGCAAGTTACTACAAACGGCGCTCTTTTTTGGAGCGTTGCAGATAAAATTTCCAAATTAATTTTACAGGATAAAATAAAAAATAAAATTCCCAACGGCGGAAAAGTGGTTTTTGACGATAATAATTTAACGGAGCTTGAAAAACAACTGGGAAAAGATACGCTTGCCATGACCTTTATGAAAATAAATAACAAACCCGTTACATTAAAAAAGTTTTTGAGGGAATTTATTTTTGAAGGTTTTTACACTAATTCAACCGATCCGAAAATTATTGCATCGCAGCTCAATTCACGGGTTCGAAGATTTATTGAAATGCAATTCCTTTCGGACCAAGCTTACAAAGAAGGTTTGGAAAACCTGCCGGACGTAAAACATTTTACCGAAATGTGGAAAGATAATTATTTGGCCCAATTATATAAAAACAGTTTGCTTAATTCGGTTAAAGTTACAGACGAAGAAGCTTTGAAATATTATAACAAAAAAAATAAAAACTTTACTCCAGTTGAACAAGTAAATATTTTGGAAATATTAACCGACAGTCTTGACGTAATTAACGAAGTGTTAAAGGAATTAAACCAAGGAACCGATTTTAGAAAATTAGCGCGCATTCATACCAAAAGAAAATGGACGAAAAATAAAGGCGGCGAGTTTGGATATTTTCCCGTTTCAATGTACGGCGATATAGGAAAAATTGCCGGTCAGTTAAAAATCGGCGAAGTTTATGGTCCGCTTAAAGTTGAAAACGGTTATTCTATTTTTAAAGTAATTGGTAAGAAAAAACCGGAAATGAAGAAGAATAAGTCTTTTGATGAAATTAAAAATGAGATAAAATCACAATTGAAATTTGAAAAATTGAAAAATAAATTAATTGATAAAACCGTGGAACTGGCTAATAAATACGGTGTTTCCATAAACAATAAGCTATTGAATGATGTAAAAGTTACAAACCTGAATATGCTGGTTTATAGATATATGGGATTCGGAGGTAGAATTTTGGCTTTCCCTGTTACCCCGCCTTTTTACCAATGGTATAAAAAATGGGAAAAAACCGGTAACGTATTACCTTAATAATTTATAAGGTAATTTAATTTCGCTAACATTATTTTACAGGAATTAACTAAGTTTACTATTCAAAAAAAAATTAGAGGATAAATTGAAAGAAAAAGTAAAATCCACAACAATATTAGGACTAATTCATAAAGGTGTTGCGGCTATTGGAGGAGACGGACAGGTAACTTTGGGTAATACCGTAATGAAACATAATTCCGTTAAAATTAGAAAATTGTATAATGATCAAGTATTAGTTGGATTTGCCGGATCGGCAGCCGACGCATTTACGCTTTTGGGCAGATTTGAAGAAAAACTGGAACAATACAGCGGAAATGTTAGTAGAGCCGTAGTTGAATTGGCTAAAGACTGGCGGACGGATAAATACTTAAGAAGATTGGAAGCAATGCTGGCTGTTGTTTCAGTCGATAAAACATTCGTCGTTTCCGGTAACGGCGATGTAATTGAACCCGACGATAATATTATTGCAATCGGTTCGGGCGGAATGTACGCGCTTGCCGCAGCTAAAATGCTTGTAAAATATAGTAACCTTTCCGCAGAAGAAATTGTGAAAGAAGCGCTTACTACCGCTTCGGAAATTTGTATTTATACAAACAATAAAATTAACATAGAAAAAATTGAAAAATAAACCGGATTTATTATGAAAAAATTTGAAATGAAAAATTTAACTCCAACTCAAATTGTTAATGAGTTAAATAAGTATATTATTGGTCAAGACGAAGCCAAAAGAGCGGTTGCTATTGCTTTAAGAAACAGATGGCGCAGACAAATGGTTGATGAATCAATTCGCGAAGAAATAATGCCGAATAATATTATTTTAATTGGTCCTACCGGCGTTGGAAAAACTGAAATTGCGCGCAGACTTGCAAAATTAACCGGCGCTCCGTTTTATAAAGTTGAAGCTTCTAAATTTACCGAAGTCGGCTATGTAGGCAGAGATGTGGAATCAATGATTCGCGATTTAACGGATCTTGCCGTTAATATGGTTAGAGCAGAAAAAACCGAACTCGTTAAAGAAAAAGCAGATCATCTTGCCGAGGAAAGAATTTTAGATATTCTTATTCCGCCAATTAAAAAGACCGTAACAAGTACTCAAGAAGAACACGACGAAGCATTCCAAAATGAAAAAACCCGGGAATGGATGAGGGAAAAATTGAGAAAAGGCGAACTCGATGATAAAATGATTGAATTCGATACCGTGGCAAGCGGAATCGGAATGCAAGTTCTCGGCCCTTTTGGAATGGACGATATGGGAATCAATATCCAAGAAATTGTCGGTAGTATGATGCCGAAAAAAAGAAAGAAAAGAAAAACTTCTATTAAAGAAGCTCGCAGAATTCTTTCTCAAGAAGAAGCTCAAAAATTAATAGATATGGAGCAAGTTCAAAAAGAAGCGATACAAAGAGTTCAAAACACCGGTATTGTTTTTATTGATGAGATCGATAAAGTTGCAGGATCAAATAAATCAAAATCTGGACCCGATGTTTCGCGGGAGGGAGTTCAACGGGATCTTCTGCCGATTGTTGAAGGCTCAACGGTAAATACAAAGTACGGTCCGGTTAAAACCGATCATATTCTTTTTCTCGCTTCCGGAGCTTTTCATGTTGCAAAACCGTCGGATTTGATACCCGAGCTTCAAGGCCGCTTTCCTATTAGAGTTGAACTTAATAGTTTGACCGAAGAGGATTTTATAAAAATCTTAACTTTGCCCGAAAATGCTTTGTTAAAACAATACTCAGCTTTGTTGAAGACCGAAGGTGTTGATATCAAATTTTCCGATGACGCAATTCGTGAAGTTGCAAAAACAGCCGCAGCCGTTAATGAAGAAGTTGAAAACATAGGAGCCAGAAGGCTTCATACAATTTTAACAACTCTTTTGGAAGATATTTTGTTTGACGTTCCCGACAAAATGCCCGAAGATGTTATCGAAATAACGGGTAAAATGGTAAATGAAAAATTGGATAAGATTGTGAAGAATAGAGATTTGAGTAAATATATTTTGTAGCTGTTAATATTTTTAGTCATTGTTGTATCAAAAAAGAATAAATAAGAATAAAATTTGTTGAAAATCCAAGTAAATGGTTTCTTTTCCGAGTTTGGTTTTTCAATATCTTTTTACTATAGATACAACCTGTTTTTAATTTTTCACATTCCAAAAAGCCGAAAGTCCAACTCTTAATTGTATGTTTTCAAGTTTGTTGTACTGATCGTCGTAGTGTAATCCGTAATCTATTACAAACCATTCGTTCATAAATGTTCTCATTCCCGCGTTGATCAATGTTTTTCGGTTGATCGATAACATTCCGGTTTCTGTATTAATATTAAAATTTGGTGCTGAAAATATTTCTATCATAAATTTGGTTCTGCCATTCAAAACGAAATTAAATCCACCGGCAAATTCAGTTAAATTATTTTTTATTTTGCCGTTGTAATAAGTATTTTTACCGTAATCGAAAGCTGTTGTAAATTCATCTATAAATAATTGATATAAACGGAATCCAATATGCAAATTAAAAGTTGAAAATAATCTTTTGCTTAAAACGGTATAAAATAAATTTTTTCGTTGTTTAAATTGAACCTCCCGTAATCCCGAATTGAATTTATCGCCTGCATTGTTATTTAAAAATGAGGCGTCAAAAATATTTTTATTCCACCCGAGTTGAATTTTTGCGCCGACCGCCAGTCCCGGAAAATTTACACTCTCGGCTAAAACCGAAAACTTAATTCCGGCTTGAAATAATTCGTTTTTATAGTCGAATATAGAAATGTCCGAATTTGACGAGGAAAGTTGTAATTCTGAAAAATTGAATAATCCTGCGGTTATATTACCGGAAAAATTTTCGATTCCCGCATCGTTAAAATTACTTCCCAAATTTGCTTGAATATCCCCTGAGCGTAAAGTACGTGAAGTAGGAAAATTAAATAATCTGCCGATTGTATGCGGAAATATAAATATTTCACTCTGTTGAGCTTCAACTAAAGACGTGAAAATTAATAAAATCAACAAATAAAATACCCGGTATTTACTTCTCATAATTACACCTTCTAACTTCTCTTACATTTAGTTTATATTCACAAGAAATTGAAAATAAAAATTAAATTATTGCGCTGCAGCACAAACCAAGATTTGTTAAGATGAATTTTTAGAAGCAAAAAAACTTAAATTATGATTTTTATTATTCTGAATTTTTTTAGCAGACAAAAATGTACTATTTTTGTGATCGGAAAGAAAAAGAATAAGTTATTATTACAAAAATTAATTTATTGTTATAAAGCAATTAAAACGGAGGTGAATTATGGCAAACGCAATTTTTAAGGTACCGACTCCAATTAACGAACCGATTTTAACTTACACCCCGGGAAGCAAGGAAAGGGCGGAATTAAAAGCGAAATTAAAAAGTTTACAGGAACAAGAAATTGAAGTTCCTTTGATTATAGGTGGAAAAGAAGTAAAAACCGGAAATTTTGGAGAGATGAGAGTCCCGCATAATCATTCGAAAATTTTGGGGAGATATCATAAAGCGGGAAAAGAAGAGGTGCAAATGGCAATTGAAGCGGCTTTGGAAGCCCGAAAAACTTGGGCTGAAATGCCTTGGGAACAACGAGTTGCCATATTCTTAAAAGCTGCGGATCTTTTATCGGGCCCTTGGAGAGCTACGTTAAATGCAGCTACAATGTTAGGGCAATCCAAAGTTGCTCATCAAGCAGAAATTGATTCCGCTTGCGAGTTAATAGATTTTTGGAGATTCAATTCGTATTATATGGCTCAATTAATGAGCGAACAACCATTTTCGCCCAAAGGAATGTGGAACAGGGTTGAATACCGTCCTTTGGAAGGATTTGTTTTTGCAGTTACCCCATTTAATTTTACATCAATCGCAGGAAATTTACCAACGGCTCCGGCTTTGGTTGGTAATGTTGTTTTGTGGAAACCGGCATCGAGCGCTGTTTATTCCGCATATCATTTGATGCTTTTGTGGAAAGCAGCAGGCTTACCCGACGGGGTTATTAATTTTGTGCCCGGTTCCGGAGGAAGCGTTGGCAGACCGGCGATGCTTAGTCCTTATTTAGCCGGAATTCATTTTACCGGTTCTACCGCAACTTTCCAAAATATGTGGAAAACCGTTGGAGATAACATAACAAATTATAAAGCTTATCCCAGAATTGTGGGTGAAACCGGCGGCAAGGATTTTATTTTCGCTCACAAAGACGCTGATGTTGACGCGCTAATTACCGCTGCAATAAGAGGAGCGTTTGAATATCAAGGACAAAAATGTTCCGCGGCTTCGCGAATGTATATTCCAAAATCCAGATGGGATGAATTCAAAGAAAAATATACGGCCGAAGTATCAAAAATAAAAATGGGAGATGTTGAAAACTTTACCAATTTTATGTCTTCCGTTATTGATCAAGGCGCATTCGAAAGTATAACCGAATATATTAAATATGCAAAAGATTCGGACGAAGCCGAAATTTTAACCGGCGGGAACTTTGATAATTCAAAAGGATATTTTATCGAACCTACAACCATAGTTACAACGAATCCTAAATTCAAAACCATGGAAGAAGAAATATTTGGACCTGTTTTAACAATTTACGTTTATGAAGACGAAAAATTTGAAGAAACTGTTGAGTTATGTAACGAAACTTCTCCGTATGCACTAACCGGTGCAATTTGGTCGCAAGATAGAAATGCTTTGATTTATATGGAACAAAAACTTAGGAATGCAGCCGGTAATTTCTATATTAACGATAAACCGACTGCCGCGGTTGTGGGTCAACAACCATTTGGCGGAGGCAGAGCTTCGGGCACAAACGATAAAGCAGGCAGTTCGATGAACTTGCTGCGTTGGATGTCTGCACGAACAATGAAAGAAACATTTAATCCGCCTAAAACTTGGACTTATCCGTTTATGGAAGAAGAATAATATTCATAATTAAGCCCTCATTAATTTGAGGGCTTTTACTATTCATTAAATTCATCTTAAAATTATGTATAAAACGCTGTTGCTAAAATTCGCTTTAGTTTTTTTAATTTTAACTGCTACAAGTTGCTCGCCCAAAATTGTTAATTTGTCGGTTGCTAAAGCTGAGGTTCAAAATTATTACGAATCCGGCGGGTTCTACAATGAGCTGAATTCAATAATTGACAAGGCAATAAACGAAGTTAACGCTTTATCTTTACCCGATAAAGCCGCAGTTGTTTTTGACGTTGACGATACCGCTCTTTCCGGATACGATTATACAAAACAGCTTGGGTTCGGCTATACTTGGCAAAGTTGGAACAAATGGGTTCTTGAAACAAAAGCAAAACCAATCATACCGGTGAAAAGATTTTATGACTTTTTAATTTCCCGGAATATTAAAGTACTGTTTCTTACAGGAAGAACTTTAGAACAGTGTAACGCTACAAAACAAAATTTACTAAAAGCAGGATACACCAAATTCGATACGTTGGTTTGTTCGAGTAATTCTAAAAAAATTCCGGTTTCGGTTTTTAAGGAAAACGAGAGAAAAAAATTTACAGATATGGGTTATAACATAATTGCATCTATCGGCGATCAAAACAGCGATTTGGAAGGAAAGTTTACAGGAATGAAAATTAAAATTCCAAATTATTTATACATTTTAAAAGATTAATCAATAACGACTTCGTTCGATAATTCGTTTGTATCGTCCGGTTTTATAGGAAAATATTTACTTAAAACTTTTCCAATTAAATTAATTCCAATTATTATACCACGGGTAAATTTGCCGTTTCTGAATTCTTTCTCCATTTCATCTCTAATTTTTCCCCAAGTTTCGGGCGCAACTTTTGCGTTTATTCCTTCGTCGGCTAAAATATAAAATTCCCTTCGTGAAAGTAAAACATAAATTAAAATTCCGGTTTTATCCCTTGTTTTATCCATGCCCAATTTGTAAAATTCCTCTTTGGCAAGTTCTTTAATGGAATTTTTTGATTTTAAACAGGAAAGTTTATCCTTTATTCTAACTCTGATTTCACCCGAAGTTATTTTTTCCGTCTCTTTAATTTTATTCGAGATTCTTAAAAAATCATCATCCGAAAAAAAATGGTATATTAAATTTTCCATTCCCGTTTGCAAATAAAATTTATGAATATTAACGGTTAATTTTTCCTAATTATTTCACAAATTAACATAAATTTTAATAAACTAAAAAATATTTTTGTAATTTTGAATGAAAAATTAGAAATCAATTCACATCAAGAGGTTTTAAATGTATAAAATAGTTTTACTCCGGCATGGTGAAAGCGAGTGGAATAAGTTAAATCTTTTTACAGGATGGACGGATGTAGATTTGACCGAAAAAGGAATTGAAGAAGCAAACGAAGCCGGTAAGCTGCTAAAAGAAGGAGGTTATAATTTCGATATTGCTTACACATCCGTTTTAAAAAGAGCAATTAGAACATTGAATATTGTGCTTGATGTAATGGATTTAATGTGGATACCGGTGATTAAGTCGTGGCGACTTAACGAAAGGCATTACGGCGCTTTACAAGGGTTAAACAAAGCGGAAACCGCAAAAAAATACGGTGATGAACAAGTTTTACTTTGGAGGAGAAGTTATGACGTTCCGCCGCCGGCATTGAACGAAGATGACGATAGATATCCCGGCAAAGATCCAAGGTATGCGGACTTATCGAAAGATGAGTTACCTTTAACGGAAAGTTTGAAAGATACCGTAGCGCGGTTTATTCCTTATTGGCATGGAACAATTGCTCCTATGGTTAAAACCGGCAAAAAAGTAATAATTGCGGCGCATGGCAATAGTTTGCGTGCACTGGTTAAATATTTGGATGAAATGAGCGAAGATGCAATTGTAAAATTAAATATTCCTACGGGTGTGCCTTTGGTTTACGAATTGGATGAAAATTTGAAACCTCTAAAACATTATTATTTGGGAGATCAAGAAGCAATTGCAAAATCTATAAATGCCGTGGCTAATCAAACCAAAGCAAAATAAAGCTGCCGGATAGTACCGGCACATTTAAATGCCCTTGATTTTTTTAGCTTTTTTCTTCAAATTCCGTTTACTTTATTGGAATTAAAGTGGTTAAAAGGAAATTTTATGTTGAACAAAATATTAGTTGTTTTATTTCTGACTTTTTTTTCTGTTATTGAAATAAATGCCCAAACTGCCGTAGCAAAATATGCGGGCGAATTTTTGACGCTGGGCGTGGGTGGAAGAGCGCTTGGAATGGGCGGAGCGCAAGTGGGAGTTGTATCGGATGTGACCGCCGGTTACTGGAATCCTGCCGGTTTAGCCAGAATGGACTATCCGCAAATAGCTTTAATGCACGAGGAACATTTCGGCGATTTGGTAAATTATAATTATGCCGCCGTTGCTATCCCTTACGGTAACGATATGAGTTTCGGTCTTAGCGTTATTAGGCTTAGCGTAGACGGAATTCCCGATACGAGAAACGCTTTAATCGATAGAGCCACGGGAGAGCAAATTAGCGATCCGACGAATGTTAATTGGGCGTTGGATTATTCTAAAATTACGGAATTCAGCAATACCGATTGGGCTGTGTTTTTAACCTTCGCAAAACGCCATTCCGATAAGTTTTATTGGGGCGCAAATGTAAAAATAATAAGAAGAGATATTGCCGAAGAAGGAGCAACGGGAATTGGTTTTGATATTGGCGCTTTGTATATGCCTTTTAAGAACCTCTCTTTGGGCGCAAACATTATGGATGTAACAACAACCTTAGTTGCATGGAGTACCGGTAGAAACGAATTAATTTCTCCCACGGCTAAAATAGGCGCAGCGTATGCACTGAATATTTTAGGCGGAACAATTACTCCGGCGCTCGATTTTGATATCAGATTTGAAAATAGAAAATTTGCTTCTAATTTTAATATCGGTCCCGTTAGCGTTGATATGCGAGCCGGATTGGAGTATAAATACAAAAATTTATTTTCAATACGCGGCGGTTATAACGATGTTAAACAGTTTACAATTGGTGCCGGAATAAAACTCCCGAAATTAAATATCGATTATTCGTTTGCGCGGTTTAACAGAAGCGAAGTTGACAGATTACCCGACACGCATAGAATTTCATTGATTCTTACTTTAGAAGAACCCAAATTTTTACGGGGAAGTTAAGTAAGTTTTACCATGGAAGTTTTTCCAAATCAACATTCCCTCCGGAAAGAATAATTCCGGTATTCCGGTTTTCAAATTCTGATTGATTTTCCAATACAACCGCAAGCGGAACTGCAGCCGAAGGTTCTATTATTATTTTCATCCTTTCCCAAACCAATTTCATTGCTTGAATAATGCTTTTTTCTTTAACCGTTATTATTCCGGAAACATATTTTTGAATAATCGGAAAAGTTATATTTCCCAATGATGTTAAAAGTCCGTCGGCTATAGTTTGCGGATTAACGGATGGAATAATTTTTCCGGCTTTTAACGAACGGAAAGCATCGTCGGCTCCTTTGGGTTCTGCTCCTATGACCTTCGTTTTCCCGGAAAAATAATGAACGGAAAGAGCTGTTCCGCTTAAAAGTCCGCCTCCGCCGACCGGCGCCATCAGATAATCCAAATTACCGGTTTCTTCCAATAATTCCTTTGCAGCTGTTGCTTGACCTGCAATTACTTTCAGATTATTATAAGGATGAATAAAAGTTGCGCCGGTATCCTTTACTACTTTTTCCAAAGCGCTTTCCCTTGCTTTCAGAGTTGGTTCGCAAAAAATTATTTCAGCGCCGTAATCCTTTACAGCATTTATTTTTATTTTAGGTGCATTATTAGGCATTACTATAAATGCTTTAGAATTTTTAACGCTTGCAGCTAAGGATAAAGCCGCGGCATGGTTACCCGACGAATGAGTGGCAACCCCGTTTTTTAATTCATTTTTATTTAAAGATAGAATGGAATTTATGGCTCCTCTGAACTTAAAAGCTCCAACTTTTTGAAAATTTTCGCATTTGAAAAATAATCGAGTTTTAAACATCCGGTTAATTGATTGAGAAGTAAAAACGGGCGTTCTGTGTACGAACGGTTTAATTTTTTCCGAAGCAATTTGAATATCCATTGACGATGGAATTTCAATCATTTTTTAACCGAACTCCAGAAAAACGCCACATGGTTATCTAAAAATTTTTTTGCTTTTCGGGATAGCAATTCATTGTTATTTGTAATTCTGTAAAAAAACAAAGGTGAAAAAAAAGAAATAGCTAAAAGTTCCGGATCTTCTTTTTTTATAAAATTATGTTTTATCATTTCAGTAAAAATTAGTTTTATCAAGTCAATGTATTCAGCAACGTAACTTTTTAATGATAAATCAATTTCTTTAACAGTTCGGGATTGCTCGATTAAAATTATCTTTATGAACGATTGTTCATTTTCCGATTGCCAAAAAGTAAAAATTTTAAACGCGAATTCCTTTAAGAATAATTCGGGATTATTCAGCTTTTCTAACAAAGCGTCGGTTAAAAGTTTTTTTGCTACCGAATCCGGTTTTAGTTTGTTTATAATCTCCTCGAAAATTTCACTTTTCGATTTGAAATGATTATAAATAGCACTTTCCCGAACTCCCACCTTTTTTGCGATGTCGCGGATAGAAGTCCCGTTATAACCGGCTTCCTGTATTTGCATTAATGCAGCTTTTAATATTAGCTCTTTTGTGTTTTTCTTTTCGGGCATAAAAAAACAAATTGTGAACGAACGTTAATATAAATAAATTAAAAGAAATAAAAAAATGTGTTCCTTAGCAATTTCCGTAATGGTTGGAAGGGAGAATTCCTGGACCAAATATTTGAGTGAGCAAACACCTAATTAGAAATTTCCGGAACACATTTTATATGGTATGAAAATTTTGATTTCCAAATTCATAATAGTAAGTTTTTTGGAAAATAGTTATAACATAATCTGCGTTTTTTATGTAACAAAAAAAAACTTTTATGTAATCCGTTTTGTTACAAAACTCTGATTACTCTTTGTATAAACCTGGTTAGGATTGTTTGTAATCTGAGTATGTTTTAAATGTTACGTTTTACTGCACCGGAAATATAAAAACTAATTGGAAATTGCCCGGTTGTTTTAAGCATTTTATTGTTTTTAATTCTTATATTTATAAAATAAACTTTTCAAATCATTTAATTAGTTTATGGCACTGTTCAAACGAATACTTATAGTTATTATAATTCTAATTTCCATGTTCCTGTTGGATTATTGTAAAAATATGGATATGCAGAATAAATCCGCGCAAAGAAGTGGAATAGCTGCTAATAATTTACCTTATCCAATCAAAAAGAAGGATACACTGAGAACCGGAGAATTTTTATCTGTTCTTGATAAAGACAAAAACTTGACTGATAATATTAAAATATTGAGCCGCTGGGAATTTGAAAAATATGAGAATGAAGCCGGTAAAGTAATAGGATTTTGGCCTGAATGTTGTGGAAATAAAAAGTTTGCATTCATTAACGAGTATAATAAAAAATGGGGTTTCAACGGAATTGTTGTGCTTGCAAAAAAACAATCGGTTGATATGGCGTTGAGAAACGGATTTACAAAAGATGGAATATTAGCGGCTCTTCCAAAAGATAAATCTGTTGAGGAAATTAAAAAAATTATTGATGTTGTTGATGTTAAATTTTATTATATAGACGAACCGTTGGAAGATGACGTTTTTACGCCCGGTGAATTAATAAAGATTTCAAAATATCTTAAATTTAAACGAAAAAATTCGTTTTTAATAATGGCAAGTTACCATAGCCCGAGCTGGTTTTATTCTTTTTTACCTCCTGTTACTTATGGCTCTGCTTACAGCAAAGTTTTGAAAAATACGAAAAACGTTCAAATAATGTGCGATCAATATGACGGCAATCAAACATCGGATTGGCGGAAATTTTTGGAAAGTTACGGAACGCAAAAAATTTTCGGTCATTTTATACATTCCAAAAATGATTCGAGCCAGTATTCAACTCTTTTGGATCAAAAGAATTTTCCGTTTAATGTAAAAAGAATATTTTATTTTCACGGCGCAAGCGGCGCTCCCTACAAAACAGCGGATTTTTGCCGTATTGCATGGCAAAAAGGTTGGCTTAAAAAATATGAACGGAAGGTTTTATATTACTTAAAATGTATAGATGAAAACAGGAATTGTATAAATCCACAAGCAAAATGGGAAGTGGTGAAAATTATTAAAACTAAAAAGTTTAGAGTAGCGCACAGAGCTTCGGATTAAATAAAAATAACCGTGAATAAAAATTATAACAATTTATTAATTCCGTTCTAAAGTTTTATTGCAGTCCTGATTATTTTCGTAAATACCGTCGTAGAAAAACTATCAACCGTTTATTTTATGGTAAATATGTTGTACTAATTCAAATTAATTACTAAAATATTTTTCTTAAATGAAAAAGTGCCGGCGTATTCCGATTCAAATTTAAACTTATCACCCTCAATTTTTATTTTGTTGAACTTACGGTTAATCTGGTTTGTCAATTCTACCGGTGTATTATCAATTAACAATGATGATACATGGTTTGCAAAAAATACGACTTTCTTTCTTCTTTTTACCCAATCGTTTTCGTCTAAGATTGCTTTGTCGTGTGTTTCTAATGATAACTTTTTCTTATTTAATGACTTAAGTGAATAAAGATTAAAGTGCAAACAAAGTAATTTTTTACCGTTATCGACAGTCCACTTTTTATTTTTTGTAGAACGGAATCTTTGAAGTCCGTTATTGGATAAATTTATTTCAATTCTAATTCCTTTTTGACGATTAAATTTTTTGAGAGCGTTTTGGTAACCGGCAAAATATTCATTGATTAAATTTTTTGCGGATGATACAATATCCGGATAATGATAATCGGTTTTCGCTTTTTCAAGAAGAGATGAAAGTTGCGCTGAATCGGGTTTAAAATACTTGATTAACAAATCTGGGAACGAAATTCCGGAACCTGCGGCTTGAAATTTCATTTTCCAATCGATATTTAAACGGTCGAGAAGAAAGCCGAGAGCGGCGCCTACAGGATATATCCTGTTTCGCAGCATATCTTCCGGCGCTACGGCTAATCCGGTTAATCTGGCATCCATATCGTTAAACAATAAATGTTTTATGGTCATTCCAAACATATCCGCTTTAATTTTTCTAAGTAATTGATTATGAATTTTAACGGTATCCAATTTTAAAAAACAATCCATTGCTTTCATTTCCACATACCTTGCAGTTCCTTCGTTTATTTCCTGCCCTTGCTCATATTTACGCACGTATTTATCGGCATGCTTCCAACGGAAATTTCTTACCGCTGCAAATTCTTTAACCAGTTTTTCCATCTTGCCTGTATTATTGTTGAACATAGCATTCAAAGCGTCTTTTAAAATCAGCATTTCCAAAGATGCAAGAGCGGTATTTTCCGTATCGAGGATAGGATACAATTCTTCCCTTGCCCAAGGAATTTCACCGAAATGATTATGTTGATATTGATGAAATCCCTCGTGAATTGTTGTACTTAGTAAAGTGTACGAAGGATTTTTAAAGGAGAAGAGCAGATTTTCCGGCATTCCCATGGCAAAAGTTTTTATTGAATCGATCTGAAAATTAAATGTAAATTGCCCAATAAGATTACGGTAAACTCCATAATGGATAAAAGCTTTGGCGCCAAGATCCGGCCAACCGGAAGGATAAGGTTCAAATCCGTCCGGAGCATTTTTCCCGTTTACAAAAAGTACGAAATCGTTTGGCATATAAGCTATGTAAGGTTCTTTTGACAAGTTATAACCGGGCCAAATTTCATCAGCATAGTTTTTAAAAGTAAAATTGATTCCTGCTACTACTTTAAGTAGTGTAAGTTTTTCCGTGGAAAGTTTCGTCTGGCATAAAATATTGGTAAAGAAAAATATAGAAATTATTAAGGGAAGGAAAACTTTGTTTAACGATATTATTTTCTTCATGGTTATCATCCCCCTGAATTATTTGTTTAAACCAACTTTGTTGATTGGTTATTAAATTCTCTCGAAATATTATGAAAAATACCGTTCCAAACAAGAAAAATTTTAAGTTGATATTTATAGAATTAATTTTATCAAAATAAGTTATAATGTCTTTTTTTTTGCGGATTATAACTTTGCTTAGTAGCAAGTAAAGGACGGTGTAAATTTAAATATCTTAATTTCATTGAAATTGGAAATGAAATAACGGAAAAGTTATTGATCGAAAAAATTAAAAATATAATATTTATAACTTAAAGTTACAGCGATTTTTTACATTATTATTATATGATTTGTTTTTATAACGGGTTTTTACTTTTTAAAATCCCATGGGATTCGGTTCCGGCATAAATATAATTGTCAGAATCAACGCGTAAAGAATATATTTTATAATTTTTCAATCCCTTGTTTTCCCAAATATTTCCATAATTTTCAGATACAAAAATCCCGTCATTCTCTGTTCCTGCAACCAAATAATCTTTTGAAGTAAAAGTAAAACTCAAAATTAAGGTTGCCGGTTCTCCAATTTGTAATTCATTCCAGCTATTTCCGTCGTCTTTTGTAATAAATAATTTACCGGACAAAGCGCAGATATATTCGTTATTGCTGGAGGAAAGTGAATAAAACGGCCGGTTTTTAAAACCGGTTTGCTTCCATGTTTTTCCTTTATCGCCGGATTTTAAAATACCTTTACTGATTGTAGAAATAAAAAAGCTTCCGGTATTTTTGTTAATTGCAAAATCGGTAACATCGGTATTTGTAAAGTTGCTAAGTTCATCCCAATTTTTTCCTTCGTCGCCCGATACGGCTACTCCTCCGTATTTCGCTAAATATAAAGTATCGTTATACATTTTTAAGTTATTGATGCGGTTTTGCGATGTATAATCATCCGACCAAATATTAGCCGTATTGTCTGGACTTTCTATATAACTACCAAACATTCCTTCAACGCTGTTAACACCTATAAGTATTTTGCCGGAATTGTCAACAAAAATAAATCCAACCAGGTTATAATATTTTTTAACAACTCTCCAATATCCGTCGTTATGTGTGCGCAAATAAACCGTGCTTGAATTATCACTTGCCTAAATATCGTTGAAGGAATTAACAAAAATATGTAAGACAATATTGGAATACTTACCGGCAATATCGTTATTGGGAAAATTCAGAGAATTCCAATTATAAGTATTGAAATCAATATTGCTTTTTACGGTTTCGTACCGAACCGGATTAGTTTGTGTGGTGCAGCCGGCTAAATATAAAAGAAGAATCGGAAAGAAGAAGTATTTCATCTTATTTTCTCCTTTTGTAATGTTAGCATTGTAATGAATAACTTGTAGTTGTATCCATAGAATATCATACAATGCCGAAACCTATGAATAATGTAAATACTTAATAATAAAAAAGCAATGGAAATGTAAAAGGTTGATTAAGTGTATGTTGGATTTCCCCCGGTGCAGCGTTAGCAATTAAGGAAAGTTATAAAGTATTTTAAAACAATTAAAAAAAACTTAAGGAACCATCCGGACTTAAAAGATAGTTCCGTTTAAAAAATAATATTAAAGATTAAAGATTGATCCGCCAGTTTATGTTTGCGTTTTCTATTAAAAAGAGAATTTTAGTCCTATTTTAAATGATTCGTATGTCAGCGGAGCTTCCGATTCGAACGGCCAATTCATCTTATCTCTTTTTAGCTGGTAAAATGCGTACGTAAAACCGTTTTTAAGTAAAAAGTTAACAATAGGTGCGGCGATGGGTGAAGAGGAAACCACCTCTTCCACAAAATAATCAATTGCCACAACTCCCATTTCTTCCATCATAAAACTTCCCATTTGTTTCCATACAAGGTGTTTAGGAAAAATTACTCCTGTTTCAAAGGAAGGAATAATTGAAACCATTGATCCGAATCTGAAATCTATACCGCCTTCTGCAATTGTGCCGAATTTAAAATCGCCGTTGTATCTGCCGGCTATATCGTTTACCGATTTTGTGATAACCGGATCGTTAGAATATTGAACGATATCCGGTAATTTAATTTTTGCGTTCGTCCAGAATAATGACATTTGTGTGTAAGGAAGAATATAAAAATTATTTATTCTGTATCCCAGTGCGTCTTTAAATCCAACGCCAAAACGCCATCCTTCCGGTTTTACTTTCAATCCATTTACGGTTTTAATGCTTAAATCAGTCGATTGATTTCCGGCAAAGAGGAAATTATCCCGCATTTCCATAATTGTTTTGGATTTATGCTCGCTTAAATGTGTATATCCCACTTTTATTTCGCCAATGCCGGGGTAATTAAATTCGGGCGGAAATTTTTTATGTCTGAAGAAACTGATTCCATAATCCAATTGAATAAAAGGACGGGAATTTTCCGAGTAATCCGAAGGTCCGAAGTAACCGTCTTGTTTTTTGTCTTGTGCCGTTGTTCCTATTGTTAAACATAAAACTAAAAGAAGAATAACTTTTTTCATATTGCACCTGTTTTTTTAAGTTTTAGACGCAAGATTAGCATAATAAGTTACATTTTATATAATTAAACTTATCACTATTTCCTTGAAAAGTAAATTATCCGGGAAAGTATTTTTGCAGGAAAAAGAAACTTGTTTACCGCGGAGGCGGATAGATTTTGTTTAAATAGAAAAAGCCGGACTTTTAAAAAAATTACAAAAGTCGAATACAAAATTGAGGAGGGAAGTTGATTAAGCTTTAATGCCAGACTTTTCCTCGAGCGTTTTTACCAAAGTATCCATCAACACGTCATTTTGGACAGGTTTAGTTAAAAACACATCTACTCCGGCGCTGTATGCATTATCTTTATCTTTTTGAAATGCATGGGCGGAAAGACCAACTATAGGCAAGTTTTTATACTCTTCGGTTGCACGCAGTTCGCGGGTTAATTGTAAACCGTCTTTTTTACCCCTTAAGGAAATATCCATCAGGATTATATCGAATTTTGACTGATCTAATTTTTCGTAAAATGTTTCGGCAGAATCGCAAATTTCAAGATCAAATTTTCGTTTTAAGAAAATCTGTAAAAATTTTTGATTTTCATAATCGTCTTCAACGACTAATAATTTCGGCTTTGAAGAAACTGAATCTTGCATATTAAAATTACCTCATGTTTTCATTATTCTGTTTTATTATCGTAAAAATTATATTTTTTTTAATGAAAAAATAATTTAACGGTACTAAGTAAATGGATAAATGTCCTAAAATCAATAAAAATAACCACTTAAAAAATATAATTAAAAAGTAATCCTCAATATTATCGGCATAATTTAATAAAACTTAATCCCAAATCCCACTATTCTTATTATGAAAAGTGCGGAAAATTGTATAAACCGCTATTTTGCCGGCAAACATAATCGGACTGATAAACAGTCAATCAACTACCAATTTGTAAATATGGCAATATGTAAATCTTCCGATTCTTTTAATTTGCTAACCTTGTTACCACCCGATAAAAAAAGGAGGAATTAATAGAATTAGTCCCGCAATAAAAAAAATAATTTGTAATGGAAAAATCCATTTAGCCCACTTTTTCCAAGGAATATCCGCAAGAGTTAAAATTCCCATTGTTACGGCAGAAGTTGGAATAATTAAATTAGTAAAACCGTCGCCCATTTGAAATGCCAACACTGCCGTTTGACGCGACACGCCCACCAAATCGCTTAAAGGAGCCATAATAGGGATAGTTAAGGCAGCTTGACCGCTACCGGAAGGTACGAAAAAGTTAATTACGGTTTGTACCAAAAACATAAACTGGGCGGAAATAACCGAATGAAAATTTTTCATCGGAAAAGAAATTGTGTAAAGTATTGTATCAATAATTTTTCCGTCTTCCGCAATTACTAAAATTCCTCTTGCCAAACCGATTATTAACGCGGTTGCCACCAAATCTTTTGCACCGTTAATAAACGAATCGGTAATTTCCTGCGCGGTTAATCTTCCGGCAATTCCTACAATTATTCCCATTCCCAAAAAAAGTGCGCAAATTTCTTCGATGTACCAGCCTAATTTTATAACACCCACAACCAGTAAAACCAAACCCAAAGAAAAAATAATAAGTACGGCTTTATGTTTTCCGTCCATTTTTACGTGATTGTTCAATTCATCCAACTTAAGTTTTTTCCTTTTTTCTAAATCCGTTGTATAAACCGGGCTAACCTGGGGATTCGCTTTAATTTTTCCGGCGTAAAGTAACACAAAAAATACAGCAGCGGATGTAACAATTACCCATACTATTAAACGGTAAAACAATCCGGAAAATATTGGAATTTCCGCTATCCCTTGGGCAATTCCAACCGTAAAAGGATTTAAAAACGCTCCGGCAAATCCTGCTCCCGCGCCTACAAAAGGAATTGCAACTCCCGTAATTGAATCGTAGCCAAGCATTAGCGACATTGGAATAAAAATAAGAATAAAAGGTATTACTTCTTCCGACATTCCAAAAATCGCTCCGCCAAGAGAAAAAAGAACCATTAGTATTGGAATAAGTAAAATTCTTATAAATTTATATTCCGAGTGTGCTTTAACAATTGCAAAAATACCTGAATTGACCGCGCCGGTTTTTTGAAAAACCGAAAACGCTCCACCAATTATTAATACAAATCCTATGATTAATGCCGCTCTTTTTATTCCTTTAATAGGCGCCATCAAAATTTCGAAAATGCCTTGCGGATTTTGTTCCACTTTATGGAATGAATCATTTATAATTACTTGCTTTCCGTTTACTTTATGTTTGTTAAATTCGCCCGAAGGAATTATCCAAGTGGAAACGGCAACTAGAATTATAAGACTGAAAATTATTAAAAATGTATTCGGCGCTTTTAATTTTTCGAATTTCATTAATTATTCTTTCGGTTGTTTGTTATAGTTTGAAAAGCCGTGAAAACTTTATTTGTAGATGCAAGGATATAAAAATTCATTGAAGGCAAATTAATTTTTATTAAATTTTTTACTAAGAAACATTAATTCAATTGCAAGAAAAAAGTAAAACGGAACGTATTCAATTAAATATACAAACCAATATTCTCTCCACACCGTTCCCAACGGCGTTAAATTAGTAAAATTACTTGTAAAGAATAAACTTAATACGGAATAAAAACCGAAAAAAGGATTGACCGCTGATATCCAGGTTAAATACCAAGGATAAAGCGTTGCGGCAAAAACAACGAAAAGTATCCAAATTGTATATGCGCCTTTTAAAAAATCTTTGAATTTTACCGAAACAATAATAACGCCTATTAAGAAAAGAATAAGACAAATTTCCCTTGCCAAATATCCGTTTTTAAGTATTCCGGATAATAACGAGTAAACCGATCCGTTGAAACTCCAATTTTGCAAATATGTGAACAACGAAGCATTTACAGACCGTTCGGCAGGGATGAAAGGGTACATTAATACAATTGCAAGTAAGGCAAATAACATTCCGAAGTTAAGCGATTTTTTCCATCCTATTTGTTTTATTAAAAGCGGAAACAACATTGCGGGATATAATTTTGTTAAAAAGCTTAAAACAAAAGGTATAACCGAGTATAAATATTTATTTGCCAAAATGAAATAAATAAAAATCATTAAAAATGTAATACCAACCGCATCAACATGAGAATTAACGAAAAATTCCATTATAGGTAAAGGCAACCATGCATAAAGTATTACTTGATTTTCATACTGGTTCCTCAGTCTTAAAATTTTTACTATAAATATTAGTGTAATAATTTCGGCAATCAGATAAATTAATTTCAGTCCCTTATCCGATTCGCCCGAAATCAAATAACCCAGCACAAAAACCGCTTGAGCCGTTGCAGGGTATATTGTTGTCATATGTGGGTAAGTAACTAAACCGGGGTATTTCTTAGTGTGAAGATAATTCAAACTTTCGTCGTCCGGTGCAACCTCAAAGGGATTGTGTCCGTTTAACAAAATTTTACCTTCCCAAATATAACGGTAAACATCGTCTGAAGTAGATGGGACGGTGGGAATTAATGTTATTCTGAATAAAATTGCAAACAATAAAATAATTAAAACTCCCGGACTCAGTCCTGTTAACCTGCTTAATTTGTTTAACCATTGGTATTTTGAATTTTCTTCCGGATTATTTTTATAAATTGCCTGCGCAATTAGATAAAAAAGAAAAGATACTCCGAAAACAATCATATATAAAACAATATTCCGTTCCGATTTTTGAAAAACTGTAAAGACTAAAAAACAAAGTTCAATTATAGACCCGGTAATAATTAAAAGAAGATTAGATTTTCTATAAGATTTTTTCTTTGTTGTTTCCAATTGTTTTGCTGTTTTAATTGAAAAATTAAAATGTTAATTTGTTTGCTATGCAATTTAGATATTTAATAAAATACTTGCAGTTATTTATTTTAGTTTATACTTCTTTCACTTTGGTTTCTTGCAGTTCTTCGCCGCGTTTTACAAAAGATGATGCTGCGGAGACGGATTTCAAAGTTGTTGAAGGAAAAGAATCGGTTTTGTATAAAGACTACGCTCCGGTAAAAACGTTTGAAGGAGTTGCATCTTTTTACGCTTATAAATATCATGGCAGAAAAACAGCAAACGGCGAGATTTATAATATGTACGGACTCTCGGCGGCGCATCCTACATTTCCTTTCGGAACAATTATAAGAGTTGTGAATTTAAAAAACCATAAGAGTTGTATAGTAAAAGTAAACGACCGAATGCCATACAATCATAAAAGAATAATAGATTTGTCACTCGGTGCCGCAAAAAAGCTGGATATGATAAACGACGGAATTGTGAAAGTAAGGCTCGAAATTTTGAAATGGGGAAATAAAAAGTGAAGAATTGTTTTTAATAATTTCCCGGATTTTTATAGGGTAAAATTTATTATTTTTCAATAGCAAATTTTATTCCGGTATTTCGTTAGAATCTTTTTAATAGCCTGTTCATCATATTATATTTACGAAATAATAAATGGAGTAACAATGATTTTAGACGGTAAAATAAGAGAAGATGTTAAACAACATTTATCGGTATTGGACGAAAAAGTAAAAATTATAAATTTTACTCAAGAAATTGAATGCCAGTTTTGCCGGGAAACAAGACAATTGGTAACGGAAATTACGGAACTGTCAGATAAACTGGAATTAGAAGTTTATAATTTTGTCACCGATAAAGAAGTATCGGAAAAATATAATATAGATAAAATTCCCGCAATAGTTTTATTGGATAAAAACGGCACCGATTATGGAATAAGATATTTCGGAATTCCGAGCGGTTATGAATTCTCTTCCTTATTAGAAGATATAATTATGCTAAGCACCGGAAAAACAAATCTTCCGGCAGATATTGAACAAAAAGTCAAAGAAATTAATTCGCCGGTTCATATCCAAGTTTTCGTAACGCCTACTTGTCCATACTGTCCCAAAGCGGTTTTAACTGCGCATAAATTTGCGTATCTTAATCAAAATATTAAATCGGATATGATAGAAGCTACTGAATTTCCTCACTTATCAAATAAATACAACGTTCGCGGCGTTCCGCGTTCGGTAATTAACGAATCCGATTTTGTTGAAGGCGCCGTGCCAGAAAATATGTTTTTAGATAAAATAAACGAGTCATTATCCAAAATCGGAGCTAATTAATGAAATTTAATAAATCTTTTGTACTAAAACGCATTCTTCCCGTGGTTGCCGGCGGTGTAATAGGATATGCCTATTATTATTTTATCGGCTGCGCTTCGGGAACTTGTGCAATTACAAGTAATCCTTACATTTCCACAGCATACGGATCCGTAATCGGATTGATTTTTGCGTTTCCTGCTAAAAAGAAAAAATCAGAGGTAAACAATGATAGATCAAAAGAAAATAACTAAAGATATTGAGATTGAAGATTTGGTGAATTTAGTACCCGATTCCGTGGTTTATTTAATGGAACATGGAATAAGATGTTTAAGATGCGGCGAACCTATTTGGGGAACTTTGGAAAGCGCCGCAAAGGAAAAAGGTTTTAGCGACGAAGACATTCAAAAATTTGTAGATGATTTAAATAAAATGACTAACGGGAATTAAATTAGTATTGCAATTTAATTTTTCTTAACCTATAATTGTAAAAACCATTGGGAGAATAGATGAGCAATAAAAAAAATAATCAAAAAGAAAGTTTTTTAGCCAATAAAAAACATAGAAGTTACATATATACGGGAGCGTTTTTACTTGTTGTAATAATTTTATTTATTATGAATAATACAAACGGAACACCGAAAGAAGGTCCGCTACCTCCTAATTATGTTGAAACTTCCGGCAAAACTCTTACGCTTTCAAACTTTACTGGTAAAGTAGTTATATTGGACTTTTGGGCTACATGGTGCCCGCCATGTAGAAAAGGTATTCCGGATTTAATAGAACTTAAAAAGAAATATAAAGACAAAATTGAAATTATCGGAATTTCCGTTGATGAAATGTCTAGAAATACTAAAGCCAGAGTTGTTCCTTTTATAAAAGAATACGGTATCAATTATCCTATAGTTTATGCCGATATGAATGTAATACAGCAATACGGCGGAATCCGGTCAATTCCTACTTCTTTTGTTATCGATAAAAAGGGCAATGTGGTTGCTAAATACGAAGGTTTAGTACCAAAAAGTACTTTGGAAGAAACCATCAACAAAGCCCTTACGGGAAAAGGAAAATTCGATTTTTCGGTTAAAGCACCTAATTTTACTCTTTCCCTTGCCGAAGCAAAATAAGTTAATTTTAATTATAAATTCCTGCCCCTTTCCAAAGGGGCTTTTTTATTTTCTAAAATTTATTTTCATTCCAATATTACTTCTTTTAATTGAGTAAAATATCTAAAACAAAAAAGAGCTGTTTTAAGGAATTTGAGTTGATAAATAAAATTAATCCGCTATATCTTTTTGTGGTTTCACAAATTATATTTAGTTTTGTAAGATAAAAATGTCTTATTAACTAATTGAGTTAAAAAGTAATTAAAGAGGAAAATTAAATGGCTATTCGCAATAAGGAAGCCCTCGAGTATCATAGTTTAGGAAGACCTGGAAAAATTGAAGTAAAAGCAACAAAACCTTGTTTTACTTCCAGAGAATTATCTTTGGCTTATACTCCCGGCGTGGCGGAACCGTGCAGGGAAATTGAAAAAAACGAAGATGATGTTTTCAAATATACCGCCAAAGGAAATTTAGTTGGCGTGGTTTCAAACGGAACCGCAGTGCTTGGCTTGGGAGATATTGGACCCCTTGCCGGAAAACCCGTTATGGAAGGCAAAGGAGTACTCTTTAAAAGATTTGCCGATATTGATGTATTCGACATCGAGCTTGATTCGAAAGATCCCGATGAAATAATTAATACCGTAAAAGTTCTTGAACCGACTTTTGGCGGAATTAATTTGGAAGATATTAAAGCTCCGGAATGTTTTAAAATTGAAGAAGAATTAAAAAAAATAATGAACATCCCGGTTTTTCACGATGATCAACATGGCACTGCAATAATTTCTTGCGCGGCTTTAATTAACGCTGCAGAAATTGCGAACAAAAAACTTGAAGACCTGCGTGTTGTTGTTGTAGGCGCAGGCGCCGCCGGTATTGCTTGTTCTAAATTATATGTTAAAGCAGGCATCCGTAAAGAAAATATTGCAATGTTCGATTCAAAAGGACACATTCATTCCGGAAGAGATAACCTTAATCCGTATAAACGGGAATTTGCTACCGAAAAAGCGTATTCGTCTTTAGAAGAAGCCATGACGGGAGCCGATGTTTTTGTCGGATTGTCAAAACCCAACTTGGTAAGTCAAGATATGGTTAAAAGTATGAATCACCATCCTATTATTTTTGCTCTCGCTAATCCTGATCCCGAAATTACCTACGAAGATGCAAAAGCGGTAAGAGACGATTTGATTATGGCTACCGGTAGAAGCGATTATCCTAATCAAGTGAATAATGTTCTGGGATTCCCTTTTATATTTAGAGGAGCTTTGGATGTGCGGGCAACGGCAATAAATGATGAAATGAAATTAGCCGCTGTCCGTGCTTTGGCCAATCTTGCTAAAGAAAAAGTCCCGGATATTGTAATTCAAGCTTACGGCGGAGAAGAATTTTCGTTCGGAAGCGATTACATTATTCCAAAACCGTTCGATCCGCGCGTGCTATGGAAAGTTGCTCCGGCTGTAGCAAAAGCCGCCATCGAAACCGGAGTTGCCCGCAGACAAATTGATAATTGGCTGGATTACGAAGAAGAATTAAAAGAACGTTTGGGTTATTCTCAAGAAATTATAAGGGTTATGATTCACAAAGCGCAAAAGAATCCGAAGAAAATTGTTTATCCAGACGGAGAAGACGACAGAATAATTCGAGCCGCTTACCACGTTGCCGTTCACGAAAAATTTGCCGAACCTATATTATTGGGTAATAAAGAAATAATAGAAAATAAAATTGAAGAACTGAATCTCGATAAAAAATATTTTACAATTATCGATCCGTTTACTTCTGAAAAAACAGATCAATATTATAAAGAATTTTACGAACTGAGGCAAAGAAAAGGTGTAACTAAAAACGAAGCGACTAAATTAATAAGAAGAGTAAATTACTTTGCTTCAATGATGATAAGAAACGGCGATGCCGATGCGCTTATCGGCGGAATTTCCAGGCACTATCCTTATACAATACGTCCGGCTTTACAATGTGTAGGACCCGATGAAAATATCGGTCTGGTTTCCGGATTGTATATTGTAATATCTAACCGGAAAGTTTATTTCTTTGCCGATACCACAGTAAACATAAATCCGAATTCCGAAGAATTGGCAAAAATAGCTATTAGCTCCGCCGATATGGTAAAACAATTTGACATAACGCCTAAAGTTGCATTCCTTTCGTTCAGTAATTTTGGCAGCGTAAAAGATCATCCCGAAGTTGCTAAAGTAAGAGGAGCGGTTGAAATAATAAATAAATTAAGACCTGATATTATTGCCGACGGTGAAATGCAAGCAGATACTGCGGTTGTACCGGAAATTTTGAAAAATGAATTTCCCTTTGCTAAAATACAAGGCGGCGCTAATGTTCTTGTTTTCCCGGATTTGAATTCCGGTAATATTGCTTATAAATTGTTTGCAAGACTTACCGATGCGCAAGTTATCGGTCCTATTTTAATGGGAATGAAAAAACCGATTCATGTGCTGCAAAGAAATTCCAGTGTAGACGATATAATTAATATGACGGCAATTGCAGTTGTAGAAGCATCTAAAAAATAATAGAATCTTTAAGAGGTTGTTTCAATAGTAAATTACGGGTTTTTAAACTATCGATATTAATAATTTTAACTTTTGGAACAACCTCAATTATTACCCGCAACTACTACTTCATGTATAAGAAATTTATTTTTTATTACCTTATAATTTCTTTTTTTTTGAATTCTTATTTTATTGTTATAGAAAATTTCGGATATTGATGTAATATGTTAAGAAATATAATTTACGTTGTACTTAGTATTTTAGTGTTTTTCACGGGAATGATTATTTACGGTATTATTTTAAATATCCGTGAAGCTACATTGCGTGAATCCATGATGGAAAAAGGAATATCGAAATTGGAAAATGTTCATTTGGTTGTTGACAGAAAAAATTATCATTTAATTTTATATTCTGGCAAAATTAAAGTTAAAAGTTATAAAGCCGTATTCGGAAGAAATAACGCTTCAATCAAAACTTCCGCAAACGATTATGTAACACCGTTGGGAAAATTTAAAATTTGCGAAAAAGACACCAATACTAAGTATTATAAAAATATGAAATTAAATTATCCAAGAATTAAAGATGCAGCCGAAGCATTAAAAAATGGCTTGATAAAAAGAAAAGATTATTTAAAAATTAAAAATGAAATCGAAACCGGTAATTGTCCGCCCGGCGATACGCCTTTAGGTGCCAATATCGGAATTCACGGTATTGGGAAATATAATTTTATTTTTAAAAATCTTCCGTTTGTATTTAATTGGACAGACGGTTCTATAGCCGTAAGTAATGAAAGCATAGATGAACTGTTTTCGGTTACGCAGGTAGGAACCGAAGTGGAAATTCATAATTAATATTGTTTTGTACTCATAAACTAAATAACTGGTGAAGTTTTTATTTAAATCAATACTGGTTTTAACTCTGTTCACTAAAATTTATTCTGCACAGGAATTAAATTACGAACTTAAATCAATTGACTTTGAAGGAAATAACTATATCTCTTCGTCGCAATTACGACTTATTATTACTTCAAGGGAATCTCCCGGTTGGATTTCTAAATTTTTCAATAGCTTTAGTCCAATTGGCAACAGCGCCGTGTACTTTGATTCTACTTTAATCCCCATTGATCTTGATGCAATTACAAACCTTTATATGTCAAATGGATTTTTCCATACCCGTATTAAAAGTAAATATATTTTGGATAAAGAAGATAAAACCGCCGAACTGACTTATTATATTAACGAAGGAGAACCCGCTTTTATTAACAAAATTAAAATTCAAGGTATTAAAAAAATTCCGGGCGAATTTCATAAAATGATTTATTCGTCTTTAACAATCGATACAAATGTTCAGTATTCCGACAAGTTGGTCGATGAAAACAGGGCATTCATATTAAATTTTTTACACGATCACGGGTATATGTTAGCCGAATCCAAAACACCGGTAGTGGACATCGATACAATGAAAAATAAAGTTGCCGTTAATTATAAATTTTTAACGGGCAAACGTTACAAAATTGGCAAAATAATTATTGATAAAACCGGAAAAGGAAAACAACTTGTTACAAATGACTTAATACGGGAAATTGCAGACCTGACTCCCGGTAATTATTACAGTTTATACGACTTAAAAAGAGCGCAAATACGTCTTTACCGGACCAATCTTTTTACATCGGCTTTAGTTAGCGGTGTGGTGGGGGATACGGTTGGGAATGTTGTTCCCATTAAAGTTAGCGCCGATGTCGGCTTGCTTCACGAACTCTCTCCCGAAATTATCGGAATTAACGAAGACAACACATTTAAACTTGGTTTGGGTCTAAGTTTTACTAAAAAAAATTTTTTAGGCGATGCGCGAAAATTTACTACAAGAATATCTGCGGCGGCTCAAAATATAGCCGATTTTATTTCGAAACCCTCTTTAACCGAAAATAAAATATTTGGCTATGCCGATGCACGTATTAGTTTTGAACAGCCCTTTTTGTTTGGCGATCCTATTTTTACAAAGCTTGAAACTTATTACACACTTCAGAAAAAGAAAGATCAATATAATGCTAGATTGATTGGATCAAGACTAAACTTAAACTTCGAATTACCGCAATATACTTACTTATCGGCATTTTCAACCTACCTTACAATAGAATCCGCCGAATACAGATACCAAAAATCTTATATAGAAAATGTTTTTTCGGGATACTTAAATAGAATATTAACTCAACCGGAAATAGATTCTTTCGCCACAAGCAAAATCGATTCCCTTATAATCGGACCTATTAAAAGTAAAAGTACAAATGTAATTTTAGGTATGTATTTGGGAGCAAATAAAACCGACGACTTTTTATTCCCGACTAAAGGATACAGTTTATCAATCACTTTGGAAGACGGAAATTCCCTTGCTTATTTGGCAAGTAAAATTGGCGGATATAATTTCAATAGTCCGTTATATTATAAAATATTAATTAATTCCTCATTTTTCCCCCATCTGTTTAATAACTCTAAATCAGCATTCGGTATAAAATTTAAAACCGGTTATATTCGCGTTTACAAAGGAAATAAATCGGGAATACCGCTTAATCAAAGGTTTACCGCGGGAGGAAGTAACTCGGTAAGAGGCTGGAAAACTGCGGAGCTTAACCCGATTACAAATGCCAATACATTGCCCGAAAATCCTACCAACGAAGAATTGGAAAGCGTTTTGTTAAGAGGTATTATTCCAGGAGGGTTTTTTCTCTTCGAAGGTTCCATGGAAGTTAGAACGCATCTTTTCGGTAAATTCGGTTCGGCTGTGTTTATCGATTACGGTAATACGTTTAACGAGTATAAAAATTTTAGGTTCGATGCTTTAGCCGTGGCTTTCGGTTTGGGCTTCCGGTATTACTCTACTTTTGCGCCAATAAGATTGGATATAGGCGTTAAAATGTATGATCCGTACGACCAAAGAAGTTATTTTACGCGTCTGAAAGATTCACGCGGTTTTTGGAATACAACGGAAATTCAAATTGGAATTGGCGAAGCGTTTTAATTAAGCTTGCAGCGGTTAAGCGAAAAAATGAAATTGCTAATAACTGTGTATTAATAATAAATTAAAAAATATATTCGGGGTCGACAAAAATAATAACCGGTAAACCGGTTAAATTTATATTTGTTTTGCTGTTAACTAATGCTTTTCTCAAAGGGAATTGCTATGCCGAAGTCTTTGGTTAAAAAGTAATTAATAATAACTTTAACAATTCGACATGTAAATGGTTTTCAAAAAAAAATGATACTTTATCTGCAAATTGCATAGTGTGACGCACGTTTTGATTGCAAACTTTTATTTACGTAAATTTAAAGCTAAAATTTTTTGGAGTTTAGATGTTATCCAGTATGACGGGCGTTGGCAGAGGGGTTGCCAAAACCGGCGATTATATAGTTGAAAGTGAGGTTAAAAGTCTAAATAGCAGATATCTTGATGTCTCTTTTAGATTGCCGAAAGACATTGCTATTAATGAGTTTGAACTTAGGGATGTAATAAAAAAACGTATTACTCGCGGTAAAGTTAGTGTAAACGTTCAAATCGAATTTACAGAATCGTCGGCTAATACCAAATTCGACGAAGAGAAATTGAATTCTACCGTAAAACTTTTGCAAAATATAAAGGAAAAAGCCGGTATTGAAAATCAACTTACGTTAACGGATTTACTTTCGATGCAACATCTTTTTTTAATCGATTCCGGTGTAACAACCGAAGTTGATATTTCCGTAATTATAAATTCAGTTGAAAATGCGCTGGAAGAGTTGATTTCAATGCGTAAAAAAGAAGGAGCGGAATTAGAAAAAGATTTAACGCAAAGACTTGAAAGTATACAAAAAGAAACAGATGAAATTATAAAACTGAACAGAAGCTCCGTTGAAGAAAACTTCGGGAAATTTAAAACCCGCGCCAAACAATTAATTAAAGATATTGGCGAGTATGACGACAGACTTAAAATGGAATTGGCAGTTTTAGTTGAAAAATATGATGTTACCGAAGAATGCGTCAGGTTGAAAAGTCATTTAAAAATGTTTTCCGATGCAATTTCTACCGGAGAAGCGGTCGGAAGAAAACTTAACTTTATTGTGCAAGAAATGAACAGGGAAGCTAATACCATTAACAGCAAAGCCGTTTCTTCTGAAATTCTGCATAAAGGAATTCACATTAAAGAGGAAGTTGAAAAAATTCGCGAACAAATCCAAAATATTGAGTGATAGTTGAAAAAGAAAAGAGGTAAATTATTTGTTTTTTCGGCGCCGAGCGGTTCAGGTAAAACAACAATAATTAAAAATGTACTTAAGAAATTTCCCGAATTTATTTTTTCCGTTTCCGCTACTACAAGAAAAAAGAGACATTACGAAATTGACGGGAAAGATTACTTCTTTTTAACGGAAGAAGAATTTAAAAAGAAAATTGAACAAAACGAGTTTATTGAATGGGAAAAAACTTACGATTATTATTACGGAACACTTAAAAGTTTCGTGAAGGATAATGTGGAAAACGGAAAATCCGTTGTTTTGGAAGTTGATGTTAAAGGTGCTCTTAAAATAAAATCTGCTTATCCCGATGCGGTTTTGATTTTTATTACTCCGCCTAGTATAGAAGAACTGAAAATAAGATTAAAAAATAGAAAAACGGAAACAGACGAAGATTTTAAAAAACGGATAGAAAGAGCAAAAATGGAGTTGAGTTTTAAAGATAAATTTGATTATAATGTGGTTAATGAAAATTTAAAAGATGCTGAAAAACAAGTTTTTGAAATAATAAAAAATGAATTAAAGGAGCTATAAAATGCCATTACGACCAATTGACTTAAAAAAACTAAACGAAAAAGCTGCAAACGTTTACGAAGCAGTAATTGTAGCAGCGCTTGAAGCACGCAGAATAAATGACGAAAACAGACTTGAGTATAAAACCAAAGTCGATAATTTAATAGTTGGACTTGAAGACGAATTTGACGACAGAGATAATACGGAATTGCAAAAAATTTCCATTGAGTTCGAAAAACGTCCTAAACCGCATATGATTGCTCTCCAAAAACTGCTGAACGGCGAGTTAAAATACAGATATAAGGAAGAAAGTTCACTTAATTAAAACAATAAAACATTTTAAAGCGGAAATCCATCCTTTTGGATTTCCGCTTTTTATTTAATCTTCTGTTAAATAATTATTTCTATTTGACTCTTTTTAACTATTGTCTCTATCATAAATTATTTTTATTATAGTTTACAATTTTTTGAATTGTTTAACACTTATTTTCATGAAGAAAGAAATTTTAGAAGCGTTAAAAGATCAACAACAAATTTTCGGAGATTTGCTTTTCGAGAAAATTACACTGAATAACGATTACAAAACCAAAAACGAAAACAAATTAAAAGTGAGCGAAAAAATAAATATACCAATAGGGGAATCTCTCCTTTTCGATGATTTTCAAAAAGCGGAATCTTTAAACGAACTTTACGATACTATTCACAATTGCAAAAAATGTGCTTTGGGAAATACCAGAATCAATTTCGTTTTCGGTGTAGGAAACCCGGATGCAGATATTATGCTGATTGGCGAAGCGCCCGGAGCCGAAGAAGACAAACAAGGCATACCTTTTGTGGGTCGGGCAGGAAAACTATTGACCGATATTTTAAAAGCAATCAATTTTGAAAGGGAAGACGTTTATATTGCAAATATCTTAAAATGCCGCCCACCTAACAACAGAAATCCTTTACCATCGGAAGTTGAGACTTGTATTCCGTATCTTTATAAACAAATTGAATTAATAAAACCTAAATTAATCTTGTGCTTGGGTCTTGTTGCCGCAAATTCTTTATTCGGTAAAAAATCCACTCTTACGCAAATGCGCGGAAATGTTTATGATGTTCAAGGAATTAAAACAATGGTAACATATCATCCTGCGGCATTACTCAGAAATCCAAATTGGAAAAGGGGTTGTTGGGAGGACGTTAAAAAATTCAGATCAATTTATGATGGTTTAACGGAGAATAATTAGGAATGGAATCAAATAATTTGAATAACTTGAAAAACGGCGGAAATAAACCGCCGGCGGCTGTGGAAGTTGAGGAGTCTGTACTCGGCGCCATGCTTTTGGAACCCGAAGCCGTTCCCAAAGCTTTGGAAATTCTTAGACCGGAACATTTTTACGATAAGAAAAACAGCATTATTTTCGATGCTATGATTTCTCTGTTTGAAGCCAACGAACCGATCGATACGGTTTCGCTGTTTGAAGAATTGAGAAAGGAAAATAAATTGAATTCCGTTGGGGGAGCTGCTTACATAAGTAAACTAACTCAAAATATTTCATCGGCTGCAAATATAGAATACCATGCGCGAATAGTTTTGGAAAAGTGGATTCTCAGAAAATTAATAACTTCTTCGGTTGAAATTGCAAGCGAAGCTTATCAAGCTAACGAAGACGTATTTGATATTTTGGATTCCGCGGAAACCAGAATATTTCAAATTACCGAAGCTGGATTAAGAGAATCGTATAAATCGATGGATAAAGCAGTTAAAGAAGCAATCGAACATATAGAAGCAATTCATTCGAAAAGTATTTCTAAAATTTCAACACCGTCCGGCTTTTTTGCCTTGGATGATATGCTTGGCGGTTTCCAAAAATCCGATTTGATTATTGTTGCGGCACGTCCTTCGATGGGTAAGACTGCTTTTGCACTTTCCGCCGCCAGGAATGCCGCTGTAGAACACGGCGTACCGATTGCAATTTTTAGCTTGGAAATGTCAACTAATCAATTGGTAACGCGCTTAATTTGTGCCGAAGCAAGAATAAACGCGCACAGCGTGAGAACCGGAAAATTTAAAGCAGAAGACGGACCAAAAATTAGCAGAACTGCGCATAAGTTAAGCAAAGCACCTATTTATATTGACGATACACCGGCTCAAACGGTTCTGGAAATTAGAGCTAAAGCAAGAAGATTAAAAGCCGAAAAGAATATCGGTTTAATTATTATCGATTATCTTCAGCTTATGAGTTCAAGCGCAAGAATGGAAAGCCGCGAACGTGAAATTTCTACAATATCGCGCTCGTTAAAAGCCCTTGCAAAAGAGCTAAATATTCCTGTTATTGCACTTTCGCAGTTGAATAGAGCCGTAGAATCGAGAAGCGATAAACGTCCTATGTTGTCCGATCTTCGTGAATCGGGTTCAATAGAACAGGATGCCGATGTTGTTATCTTTTTAAACCGTCCCGAAGTTTATCAAATTATGCAAGATTCGGAAGGTAATTCAACGGAAGGTATTGCAGAAGTTATTGTAGGTAAACAAAGAAACGGACCGGTAGGAGAAATAAAATTATTGTTTGTAAAGGAATATGCAAGATTTGAAAATCTCGAACTTGTGCATTCACCATTCCAACCTTCTCAAGAAGTTGAAAGTTTAAATGACGAGGATATGCCGATTTGAAAAAGATAATTTTAATTTTATTTCTTTCGGTATTTATAGTTAATGCTCAAAATGTATCTTATTCACCCCAAGATGTTAAAATTTGCAAATCAAAGTTTGAGTTTGCGGCAAATAATAGGTTAAAGTCTTTGCCTATAAACCGGGTTATGGTTGAAATTGGTAAAACCTTTTTGGGAACGGATTATGCCGCTCATACATTGGAAAAAGGTGAAAACGAACATTTGGTAATTCATTTAAGCGGACTTGATTGCTATACGTTTTTTGAAGCGACTTTAGCTTTAGCTCGATGTGTTAAGGAAGATAAAACTTCATTCGAAAATTTTGAAAAGGAGCTTACTAAAATTAGATACCGGAACGGTAAAATCAACGGTTATACTTCGAGGCTGCATTACGCATCCGATTGGCTTTACGATAATGCAAAACGCGGAATTGTTAAAGATGTGACCAAAGAAATTGGCGGAATTCCGTATAAGAAAAAAATCGACTTCATGTCAACTCATATAAAATATTACAAGCAACTTTCAGTACATCCCGGATTTGTTGATTCGATGAAAAAAATTGAAGATAATATCAACCAACGGAAGTATTATTATATTCCGCAAGATTCGATAGAAAAAGTTGAGAATAAAATTAAAACGGGCGATATAATTCTAATTACTGCCGGAACAAAAGGACTCGATATTTCACATACAGGAATGGCAATAAGATTAAACGACGGTAGAATTCACTTTTTGCACGCGCCTAACGTTGGCAAAAAAGTACAAGTAACTGCCGTACCACTTTCCGATTATATTAAAAATATAAAAAATCATACGGGAATAATGGTGGCGCGGCCTTTGGAACCGCTGAGTAAAACAGTTAATGAAAAACATTAATTTATTTTTGTTAAAGAAATATCTGCCTGCGTAACGTTTCCCGCCGTAACAACCACACTTAAAGATGCCGTTAAATATCCGGCTACATTTGCTTTTATTGTATAAGTGGCGGGAGAAATATTTTCCAATGTAAATTTACCCGAAGTATCGGTAGTTATTGAAACCGTTGCCGGTTGTGTTTGAATATTTACTCCCGGAACCGGTTGTAAAGTTGCGGCATCGGTAACCGTTCCGGTTACTCTTCCAGATTTTGATATTAATGTGAAATCAGCTTGTGTTATTTTACCGGCCGATACAGTTATTTGTGCGCTTGCATCTTGATAACCGGATTTGGAAACTTGTATCGTATAACTTCCCGGTTCAATATTTTCGAATCTGTACGATCCGTCGTTTTTACTGAAAACGGAGCTTGTAGCCGGGTTTGTGCTTACTAATGCACCGTTAATTGCCAGCAAAGATTGTGAATCTTTTACATTACCGATTATTGTTCCTGTATTAAAAGAGTTGCTTGTGTCGCTTTTGTCCATGTAAATATCCGCTTCGGAAGTATTTCCGCCGTAAACTGTTACGGTTACCGATGTTGTATCGTAACCCTTTTTTTCGGCTTTAAGTTTATATTGACCTGCCGGGACATTGCCAAAATTGAATTTACCAGAATCATCGGTAGTGATTGAACCGGTAGCGGGCAAAGTAATTAAATTAACCTTACCGATAGGTAAGAAAGATGCCGAATTAAAAACCGTGCCGGATATTTGTCCGAATTGTACTCCGCCTTTCGAACCGTTATTAACTAATATAAAATCGGCAACCGTCACCGCTCCCGCCGTAACGTTTACATTAACGGAAATAGTATCGAAACCTATTTTAGCGGCAACCACCTGATATTCCCCCGGTTCAACGGTATTGATTATGTATTTTCCGGAACTGTCCGTTTTTACGAAGCTTGTCGGCGGAACCGAATAAACATTCACCATTGCCAAAGGATTTGTGGAACCGAATTCAACGACGCTTCCTTTTATTGAACCGTGAGTTGCTGGTTCCGGTTCTACCGGTGTCCCTTCGTCCTTTTTGCATGATAACGCCATTGTGGTTAATAAAATAAAAGGCGCTAATACAGATATTATAATTTTTTTCATGGGTATTTTTCTCTTTTTTCATTAATTATCGGATTTTTTTGGATTTAGATTAGTTGCACCGGTAATTTTTTTATTTAGCAAAAGCTGCCAAATAATTATTTTATGTTCAAAAAATATTGCGAATGATTTCGGAAGGAACTTTTTATAACATTAAATAGGTGATATTTAAATATAAAAAGAAGAAATTCAATGAAACTTGAAATCCAATAAATTACTTACTCAAGTTGACCGCTGAATTTTATAAACCGTTAAAACGGTTATGAAATTAAGATTTCCGGCGTCCTAAACCTACGACTGAATTCGTGGGTTAATAAGCAAAACTAATAAACAATAACCGTTTCAACGGTTTTTTTAATAACTAAATTTTGAAACGGTCAATTTGAGTTACTTAATTAAGCTTCGTAAAATTTTCAGATTTTCCAAATCTTCCAGTTGTTCCTTGCCTTTTGGCGTTTCAAGTATTTTGGGAATCTTAATAAGTCTTTTGTCATTCATAATATTTCTAAATCCGTCTAATCCTATAAATCCTTTCCCGATATGTTCGTGCCTGTCCACGCGGCTTCCCAATTCTTTTTTACTGTCGTTCATGTGAAAACAATGCAATTTGTCGAGCCCAATAATTTCATCGAATTCATTCATTGTTTTCTTATATACTTTGGAGGATCGCAAATCATAACCGGCGGCAAAAATATGCGCCGTATCTATACAAACACTCATTCTGTTTTTTTCTTCCACGTTTTCCAAAATTTCCGCAATATGTTCAAACTTGTAACCCAAAGCTGTTCCCTGTCCGGCGGTTAATTCTATCATACTGCTCACTTTAAAATTTTTAGTTTTGGCGTGTGCAATATTGATTGATTCGGCAATAATTTTCAATCCTTCTTTTTCTCCCTGTCCGCCGTGTGACCCGGGATGAAAATTAAGATACGGAATGCCGAGCGCTTCGCATCTTTCCAATTCGTCTATAAAAGCCTTACGCGATTTTTCTAAAATCGTTTTATCTTTTGCACAAAGATTTATTAAATAAGAGTCGTGAGATACAATAAACCGGATATTCGAATCCCGTTGTTTTTCTTTGAATAAAGAAATCTCATTTTTATCGAGCGGTTTGGCAAACCATCTGTTGTTGTTTTTTGTAAAAATTTGAATTGCGGTAAATCCAAGTTTTTCCGCTCTGTCTATTGCAGTAGATACACCGCCGGATATTGAAGTATGAGCGCCGAGAAGTTGTTTCATAAATAAAATCCTTTTTGTGAAAGATAGTTAAAAATAATTATTAAAGCGGTTTTACCGGTAGACGTTAATTATGTTTATAAACAGGTAGTATGTACTAAAAGAACCGCTTTATGATTATCCGCGAAAGATTTACCGGAAGGAACTAATTTACCGTTTAGAATTTATAATTTTTTTATAAGTGAAATATTTTCGTAAATTTTATGTTAGAAAAAAGATATCGGAGAGCGTTATGGAAAAGTTAATCCGGCTGCACAATAAAGAGAAGAGAAACGTTATTGGAATAATGTCAGGAACATCATTAAACGGTGTTGATGTTGCCTTGCTAGAAATAGAAGGAAGCGGAGTAAATACAAAAATTAATATGCTCGGATTTTTGGAATACAAATTTCCGGAGGGCTTGGACAGAACAATTCTAAAAAATTCCGTTAGAGAAACCAGCAATGTAGAAGAAATATCGCAGTTGAATTTTTTATTGCCTAAAATTTATGCCGAAGCTATAGGATCTTTATGCGAAGAATTAAACTTTCCGGTCGAAGATCTCGACCTAATCGGAAGTCACGGACAAACTATTCATCATCTTCCGGAAAAAACCGAGTGGTTTGGACATGAATTATCGTCTACGCTTCAAATAGGGGACCCTTCTGTATTGGCAAAGCTTACCGGTACAATTACCGTCGGCAATTTTAGAACAGGTGATGTTGCGCTTGGCGGTCAAGGCGCGCCCTTAGTTCCTTATTTCGATTATATAATTTTTCATTCAAACGAATTGAACAGGGCTTTGCTGAACATCGGCGGTATATCGAATATTACGGTGCTCAAAAAAAACGGGACGAAAGATGATGTTATTGCATTTGATACGGGTCCGGGAAATATGATGATTGACACTTTAACCAAAAGATTTTTCAATAAAAATTTTGATGAAGACGGTGAAATTGCAGAATCGGGAAAAATGAATGAAAAATTATTTGATGCTTTAATTAAAAAAGATGCATTTATCGAAAAGAGACCGCCTAAATCTACGGGACGGGAATATTACGGGGATGAATTTTTAATGGATTTGTTGGGAGAATATGAAAATGTTCCGCCCGAGGATTGGCTTCATACAATTACAAAATTTACAGCTTACGGTGTTTACAGAAATTACGAATTATTTATAAAACCCAATACAGGCATTGATGAACTTATAATAAGCGGAGGCGGCGCAAAAAATAAATTTTTGTATAAATGTATTCACGAGTATTTTGAAGATGATGTAGATACAAAAATTATAGATCAAATCGGCGTATCGGCTGACGCTAAAGAAGCAATTTGCTTTGCCGTATTAGCTAACGAGACGATTAACGGAGTCCCGACAAATATTCCCAAAGTTACCGGAGCTTCAAGACCAACTGTTCTGGGAAAAATTTGTCTGCCATGAAAATTTTAATTACAGGCGGCAGCGGTTTGCTGGGACAGTATTTAAATGAAATCCTTAGTAATAATTATGATATTTTAAGTCTTTATAATACTAATCCGGGAAATTGCAAAAATTTCTTTTCCAAGTCTGTTGACCTTACGGAATTTAAATCCGTTGATGAGTTGTTCGAAAGTTTTAAACCTAATGTTGTTGTACACACAGCGGCAGTGTCAAATCCTAAATTAGCCGGTAAACTTCCTCCGGCAAAAGTTTACGAAATAAATGTAAAAGCAACCGGTCATTTGGCAAAGTTATGTGCAAGTTATAATTGTAAACTAATTTATTTATCTACCGACTTGGTTTATGACGGAAGCGAAGGTGGAAATTTAAAGGAAAATTCAAAATTAAATCCTGTTTCACTTTATGCCGAAACCAAATTAATGGGTGAACTGAAAATATCCGGATTATTTGATAATTATTTAATTCTTAGAACTGCCTTAATGTATGGAATAGGATTGAATAGTTCCAAAAATCATTTTACTGAAGTTTTTGAAAAATTAAGCAAAAGGGAACCGGTCAAACTGTTTTACGATCAGTTTAGATCGCCTTTGGCTTTACATGACGCGGCTAGGATGATATCCGGATTAATTCCGTTGGGCATAAAAGGGGAAATAATTAATTTTGGTGGAGGTGAGCGTATGTCGAGATTCGATTTAATTTCCGAATTATGTAAGTCTGCCGGCTTCAATCAAAGTTTATTAATTCCCGTTTCCATGAATGATGTTAACATAAATTATAAAGTTAAAGATGTTTCTATGAATATTGAAAAATTAAGGTCATACGGTATTGCGCCGATGAATATTGAAGATTCAATTAGAGAAGTTTTAAAACCACACATAAACTAATACAAGTTATTACTTATTTTTCAACGCGGATAGCTTTTTCATTAATATATTATTAACAATTTTAGGGTTTGCCTTACCTTTTGTAATACGCATTATTTGTCCTACCAAAAATCCGAATACTTTTTCTTTGCCCGATAAATATTGCTCAACTTGATTTTTATTTTCTTTCAGAACTTTATCTATTACATTTTCAATTTCTGTGTTATCGGTTATCTGGAGCAATTTTTTTTCTTCAACAATTTTAATAGGATCTTCATTGTTTTCCAACATTAAGGGAAATATTTTCTTAGCTATTTTTCCGCTGATTTTACCTGATTTAATAAGATTTATCAATTTTCCCAAATTAACGGGCGAAACCGGGAAATCCGAAATATTTATTTTTTTATCGTTTACATATGCCAAAATTTCCCCCATAACCCAATTGCTAACCAATTTATACTCGTTTGTCTCTTGCAAAACTTCTTCGAAGTATTTTGCCGTTTCTTTATTTGTAGTAAGTACTTCGGCATCATAAACCGGTAAACCATATTCGTTAATAAACCGGTGTTTAATACTTTCGGGTAATTCCGGCATTTTATTTTTAATATCCGTTTTCCAATCATCCGGTATAATAACGGGTACGAGGTCGGGATCGGGAAAATATCTGTAATCATGGGCTTCTTCTTTTCCCCGCATCGGAGCAGCTTTTCCTAAATCGGCGTTCCATAATAATGTTTGTTGGATTATTTCCCCGCCGTCTTCAAGAATATCAATTTGTCTTTCTATTTCAAATTTGATTGCCCTTTCAACATTTCGGAACGAATTCATATTTTTAACTTCGGTTCTGGTTCCTAATTTGCTTGCGCCTTTTTTTCTAACGGAAATATTAGCATCGCATCGCAACGAGCCTTGTTCCATGTTCCCGTCGCAAATTCCTAAAAACGTAACCAGTTGATGTAATTTCTTCATGTATGCCGATGCTTCTTCGGGTGAATTTATATCAGGCTCGCTTACTATTTCTATTAACGGTACGCCTGTTCTATTTAAATCTATTAATGTGGTATCGCCTTGGTCATGAATGGATTTTCCCGCATCTTCCTCCATGTGAATTCTTTTTATTCTTACCTTTTTGGTTTTACCATTGTCCAGTTCTAAATTAACAAAACCATGTTCACATATCGGTTTTTCGAATTGTGAAATTTGATATCCTTTTGGCAGATCAGGATAAAAATAGTTTTTCCGGGCGAAAATAGATTCTTCATTAATAGTACAATCCGTTGCCAAACCCATTAAAACACTGTATTCAACTACTTTTTTATTTAGTACGGGCAGCACACCGGGATGCCCTAAACAAACGGGACAAACATTTGTGTTAGGCGGATTGCCGAATTGTGTAGAACATCCGCAGAATATTTTTGTATCGGTTAATAACTGCGCGTGAACTTCAAGTCCTATAACTGCTTCAAAATCGGAATTCATTTTTATCAAATAAAATTATTTAACTATATTATAAAGTTGCAAAATATAAGTAATTTTATACAACATTATTTAACCAAAAAATCTGTTTGTTAAAAATAATTGAGGAATTATGAATCTTGATTTTTTAGTTTTTACCGCTCATCCGGACGATGCGGAGATTAGTATCGGCGGAACTATTGCAAAATTAGTTAAGCAAAATTTAAAAGTTGGAATTGTTGATCTGACTAAAGGTGAATTGGGTACAAGAGGAACAGCGGAAACCAGAAAATCGGAAGCTGAAGAAGCTTCTAAAATATTGGGAATCGAAATAAGGGAAAATTTGAATATTCCCGACGGAAAAGTGCGCCCTTGTAAAGAATATGTTGACAAGGTTATTGTTAAAATTAGAAAATACCGCCCTAAAATAATTTGCGCACCGTATTTTAACGACCGGCATCCCGATCATATTGGCGCGGGACAAATTGTAAAAGAAGCTATGTTTTTATCCGGTCTGCCGAAAATTGAAACTACCGATAATGGAATAACTCAGGAAGCATACAGACCGGAAAAACTTTTTTATTTTATGATGACATACGAATTCGATCCGACTTTTATTGTTGATATTAGCGATACGTTGGAAACCAAAATAAAAGCAATAAAAGCGTTTAAAACCCAATTTTACGATCCGGATACTAACGCACCCGAAACATTTATCAGTAAACCGGATTTTTTAAGAAACATTGAAGCACGGGCAAAAATTTATGGTTTCGAAATCCGAAAAGAATACGGCGAGCCGTTTTATTCCGAAGAGAAAATTGAGCTTGATTTTTCTTGGATGCTTAACGATTAACTAAGTGACCTGTCGGATTAAAACCTTGCAACTCTATTTATATTGTTTAATTTTCATCCGGAAAGTTTTTAAACTTCTTGCTTATAATTTTGCTCTTATTCCAAAGTTATAAATTTCACCCATTTCATTCCTTACCGGATAGAATTCTTAACAACATTAACGGCTCATTTGGAATTATTGCTGACGAGTAAATGAAATTTAAATTAATTTTAATTAAGTAGTAATTATGGGTATATTTTGAGTTCATTTTTCCATATTTAATTATGCGGCGTAAAATAAAAACCTTTCTGTTAGTCATATTAATGGCTTTAACTTCAAATATCTTCTCTCAAAATTATTTTTTCTATTCCGGGAAAAAATACGGCAGTCAATCACTTTTTAACCCGGTAAATCTGGTATTGAACGGAAGTTATGATATAATTCAATTGCAGAACCACGACAGAAACATTTGGGGTTTTCCTTATGCGGAATCTTCCAGAAACGTATTCAACAATTTATTAAATCCCTTTAAACAAATTTCCGAATACGGTTGGGGAAAATTTTTTACGAGCGAAATATTTCCGTTAAATCTAAAAACCAAAGGAGCCCAATGGTGGCCCAATTATCAATTACATCTGATAGGCGGAGGTATGACTTATGCAGCCATGACGGAATGGTATTCGTATCATCACTTTCCCAATCCCAAATTATTTTCTTTGGCTACAATGGCTGTTTATCATTTATTGAATGAAATTGTCGAAAACGGAAAGTATCAAGGTCCTAATGTAGATCCTATTGCCGATATTTATGTTTTCGATATTGGCGGAATTATTTTATTTAGTTTCGATAATGTCAAAAAGTTCTTTTCCGAAAAACTTAATCTAACCGACTGGTCTCTTCAACCTTCGTTTTTATTACGTAATGGATTTCTTCATAACAACGGACAGTATTTTTCTATTAAATACAAAATTCCTTTTGTCAACGATTGGTATTTATTCTATTATTTTGGAATGAATGGTTTAACAGGTTTATCTTATAAATTTGTAGACGGTAAATCAATATCTGTAGGATTTGGTTTGAGGGCAAAAAAAATAATAACATCAAAAAGCGGAGCCCGTGTCGATTATTTGAAAACAACTTGGAACATAGGATTGTTTTATGATATAAATAATTCATTAATGAGTTCTTTGTTTTTAAGCGGACTTACAGATTACAGAGTGCAATTGAATATTTATCCCGGCTTGTTAAAAATTGGAAGTTTTTCACCCGGCATTTGGTGTGTTTATCAAACTAACGGAAATATTTTATTCGGTATTAATACAATTTGGACTCCCGGAATAGCTTTCGGCACAAAATAATTTTATTTTTTATGATTAGATATTAAAATCAAAAATTTTTGAGGTCAATATGAAACTCGGATTAATCGGAACGGGCTTAATGGGCAGACCAATGGGTTTGCGTTTGCTGGAGAGTAATTATGAGTTATCGGTTTATAATAGAACAAAAGAAAAAACTATTCCTCTTGCTGAAAAAGGAGCAGTTGTTTATGATTCACCTGCCGGATTAATTAAGAATTCCGATACGGTAATTTTAATGTTGGCTCATTTCCGGGCAATTTCCGAAGCGCTGTTTAGGGAAGAAACCGGTTTTAAAGGTAAAACGGTAATTCAAATGAGCACAATATCTCCGGCTGAAAGCCTTCAATTAAAACAAAAAATAAAAAAGCTGGGCGGCAATTACTTTGAAGCCCCTGTGCTCGGAAGTATTCCCCAAGCGACAAATGGCGAATTAATAATTTTAGTGGGAAGTTCAACCGGGCAATTTAAATCATTTAAAAATTTATTGGATGTTTTAGGAAATAAAGTATTGCGCATAGGTGAAACGCCCAAAGGTGCGGCAATTAAACTTGCATTAAATCAATTGATAGTTACCGAAACGGCGGCTTTTGCAATGAGTCTTGGTTATGTTAGACAAACCGGCGTGAGCGTAAATATTTTTATGGATATTCTTCGTGAAAGCGCACTTTATGCTCCAACGTTTGATAAGAAATTAGATAGGTATATGAAAAGGGATTTTGAAAACCCTAATTTTCCGGTGAAGCATTTGTTAAAAGATCTAAACTTGATTTCGGAAAATTTCTACGCCGAACAAATTAACAATCTGATTCTTGAAGCGGAAAAACCAATTTTGCAAAAAGCAATTGAAACCGGTTTGGGAGATAAAGATTATTCGGCGCTTTATAATATAATTCATCCGGAAAATAAAAATTCGAATAAAAAATAAATTCCCTGCGGTTGCAAATAAAAAACGGATAACACATAACATTAATTTTTACATTATGTTGATTCCTT
>JALSTI010000174.1 GCA_026983795.1 Melioribacteraceae bacterium | reverse complement strand
GATGGAAAAATAACCGCCGACCAATTACCTGCTGAAATTCTGAATGCAGTTAAGAATGAAACGGAGTATATTCCTCTGCTAAAAAACGAATTACAAGAATTAAGAAAGCACAAAACCGAGAAGATAATTGATGATTTGGAAAGAAAATTTTTGATTAACCTGCTTAAAAAAACAAAAGGTAACATATCCAAAGCAGCTGAAATTAGCGGTTACGACCGTCGCCAGCTTCAAAATTTAATTAAAAAACATTCCATTGATATGGATCTTTTTAGATAGTGGGAAGTTAAGTTTCACACTGGGTATTCTTATTTCTCATTAAAAACTAAACATTTACCTATTTGATGTGAAACTATTGTTCCCGCTTATGAATTGGGTTAAAACAAAAGTCTTGTAATTTATTGTTTCGAAAGAACTTAAAGAAAAATTAAATTGTGGTACAAGAATTGAATTTATCGAATACAAACAATCGTAAAATAATAAAAATGAGGAGATGAAATGATTAAACGAATATTAGTCCCGCTCGATTCTTCGGATTATACTAAAGTTGCAATTAAATATGCTATACTAATTGCAAAAAAACACAATGCAACAATCACAGGTATGACTATTTTAGATATTTCTGATATTGAATCTTCAATTGGATCTATTCCTTTGGGTGGTATATATTGGGCAAAAAAATTAGAACAATCAAAAATTGAAGAAGCTATGAAAAATTGGGAAAAAATTGAAGATTATTTTGCAATACAATGTGCTGAAAACAAAATTAAATATTCATTGGAAGAAAACAAAGGTGTCCCTTCCGAATGGATATTAAAAAAAGCTCAGTTTCATGATCTGGTTATTATGGGACTTAAAACGTACTATGAATTAGACAGCTCCGATAAAGGTGGTGATACAATTAAAAAAATACTATCGCATTCGGAAATACCGGTGCTATTGGTTCCCGAAAATTATGTAAAAATAAAAAATGTTTTAATTGCTTTCGACGGTTCAATGCAAGCTACTAAAGCAGTTCATAGTTTTATTCATTTGGCACAAGTTTTACATTTTAATATAAAAGTAATTAACTCAACTTCTGATGAAAAATATGCAGCGTTTTTAAGAACTAATCTTCAGAAGTATTTTGATGCTTATGGAATTAATAATGTTGAATTTATAAATACTGAAACGGATATAATTGAAATTATGGATTCCCAGTTCTATAGCAAAAACGATCTTTTTGTTATAGGGGCACATTCAAAAAATGCAATTAAAGAATTTTTTATAGGCAGTTTAACGCGCTATTTAATTGATAAGAATGAAAAACCAATATTTCTTGGACTTTAATTACGGAGTGTTAATTATGAAAGTAAAGGATTTAATGACCGAAAACCCCGCAACTATTAATAGTAACTCTACTATTAGGAAAGTAAATGCTTTAATGCATAAAAAAAATCTCCGGAATTTAATAGTAGTTTCAGATGATAACAAGGTTGTTGGAATAATTACTTACAGTGATTTATTTCGCCAGGTCCTTCCGGATTACAAAGAACTCTTTGAACACGAAGAATATCTTGTAAGTCCCGAAAGTATGGAAGAGCGTATAGAAGGAATTACAAATAAAAAAGTTTCGGAAGTTATGACCCGGGAACCGGAAACTATAGATCCCGGATCTTATGCAGTTGAAGCCGGAGCTAAAATGATTGGAAATAAAATTAAACAATTGCCGGTAGTTAATAACGGAAAATTAGTAGGAATTATTACCCATTATGATATTACTTGGGGACTTTTAATGAGAGACTGCAAGTTTTTTGAATATTAGATTTAACCACAAATGAGTATTAATCTTTATAAATTATCTTAAATATTCCAGTTGTATGCTCTTAAACATTTATTTTAATACAAAGCTATAAATTGATTATATAAAGTAACAAAAAACAACATAAATAAAATTATAGTTCTAAAATATAATTATTTTAAACATCAACATTAACAATGATATTTTAATAAAAACAGGAATAAAATGAAAAAGTCAAATTTTAATCTGCCTTCAAAAAAAGAACCGAATTTAGAAATCAATAAACCTTCGGAGAAACAAAAAGCGAAAAATCCGTGGACGAACTTCATTTGGTATTTGTTAATGATTTTATTCCTAATCTATTTATTTCAAATACCGTTCAAACCAAACGAAAAAGAAATTCCGTATAGTCAATTTTTAGAGTATCTGGATAGTAATAAAATCGATTCATGCACGGTTAGCGATAATAGTATTACCGGAGTTCTTAAAGTAAAAGATAAAAAAACCGGAAAAAAGGAATTCTTTGTTACCGTACCGTTAAAAAATAATGTTTTAGCAGAGAAGCTCAAAAAACATGGTGTGAAATATAATGCCGTTGTAGAAAATAATAATGTACTCTTGAATTTCTTAATCTGGTGGATTCTACCAATTGTGTTTTTTGTTTTTATTTGGTATTACATTTCCAAAAAAGCGAGACAAGGTGGTGCTTCTTTCTTAAACCTTGGGCAGAATAAAGTTCATATACATCCGAACAATTTACCCAAAGTGACTTTTAAAGATGTAGCTGGTGTACATGAAGCAAAGCAAGAACTGAAGGAGAGTGTTGAGTTTCTTAAAAATCCATTACACTTTCAAAGGTTAGGAGGAAGAATGCCCAAGGGAGTCTTGCTGGTTGGGCCTCCGGGAACGGGTAAAACTCTTTTGGCACGTGCTGTTGCCGGTGAAGCCGGTGTGCCGTTTTTCAATATAAGCGGATCTGAATTTATTGAAATGTTTGTCGGTGTTGGTGCGGCGCGTGTTCGCGATTTATTTGAACAGGCAAAACAAAAAGCGCCCTGTATAATTTTCATTGATGAGCTGGATGCTATAGGTCGGGCAAGAGGTGGGCCCTCTATGATTGGCGGTCACGATGAACGTGAACAAACGCTGAACCAATTGCTTGTTGAAATGGATGGGTTCAATCCTGCTGCGGGAGTGGTTGTTATGGCAGCAACCAACCGGCCTGAAATTTTGGATAAAGCACTTCTGAGAGCCGGTAGATTTGATAGACAAATAGTTGTTGATAAACCGGATTTGAAAGATAGAGTTGAAATTTTAAATATCCATGTTAGGAAAATTAAATTAGGAAAAGATGTGGACCTTGAAGTTGTTGCACAGCGTACTCCGGGTTTTGTTGGAGCCGATTTGGAAAACATTTGTAACGAAGCGGCTCTTATGGCAGCCAGAAATAACCACGAAGCTGTTTTGATGAGCGATTTTGAAATGGCAATAGATAGAGTTATTGCCGGACCGGAGAAAAAAAATAGAGCTCTCGGCAAAGAAGAAAAACACAGAGTTGCTTATCACGAGTCAGGGCATACTTTGGTTGCGGAAATTGTTCCTACCGGTGAACCGGTACATAAAGTTTCAATTATACCGCGTGGTATGGGAGCGCTTGGTTATACACTCCAATTACCTGTACATGAAAAATTTCTTTCTACAAAAAATGAATTAAACGATCAATTGGCAATTCTTTTGGGCGGAAGAGTGGCTGAAGAATTAATTTTCGGAGATATATCCAGCGGTGCATCAAACGATCTTGAACGTGCCAGCGACATTGCCCGTTCTATGGTATGCCGGCTCGGTATGAGTGAAAAGCTCGGACCGTTAACCTATGGTAAAAAGGAACAATCTCTTTATCTTGGTGTTGAATATGGGCAAGAAAAAAATTATAGCGAGGAAACTGCGAAAATAATTGATGATGAAGTTAGAAAATTAATTGAAACTAATCATGCAAGAGCGAGAGAAATTCTAATGAAAAATAGAAAAACTTTAGATGCTTTAGCCTCTTTGTTAGAGAAAAAAGAAGTAATTTCCGGAGAAGAGGTTAAAAAAATTGTAGATGATACAGCTGTGTATTTTTTAAGTAATAATAAATAAATATTGTATATATTAAGTTATAGGAATAATTATGGCTAATGAAAAATCTCCAATTGATTTTAGTAAACTTACAATTGAAGAAACCCTAAAACAGCTCAACGTCAATTCAAAAACGGGGTTGAGTAAAGAGGATGCTAAAAACCGTTTGAAAAAATACGGCGCTAACGAACTACCTGAAAAAGAAGAATCTACTTGGCATAGAATTTTCCGACGTTTTTGGGGACCAATTCCATGGATGATTGAAATAGCGGCTATTCTTTCGGCAGCGGTCCAAAAGTGGGAAGACTTTGGAATTATTGCAACATTGCTGGTTGTAAATGCCGGACTTGATTTTTGGCAGGAAAGCAAAGCCTTGAATGCATTAAAAGTATTGAAAGATAAACTTGCTAGAAAAGCAACTGTTTTGCGTGATGGAAACTTTCTAAATATAGACGCAAAAGAATTAGTTCCCGGAGATATTATAAAGATAAAAATAGGAGAAATTATTCCGGCAGATGCAAAACTGATTGACGGCGAATATATGCAGATTGATCAAGCTGCGCTTACCGGAGAATCTTTGCCGGTAACAAAACATGTAAACGATATTGTTTATGCAAACTCCATTGCTAAAAAAGGCGAGATGCTTGCCGTTGTTACTGCAACCGGGTTGAATACATATTTTGGTAAAACCGTTGCGCTTGTTGCAAAAGCAGAAAAAGAACAAAAAAGTCATTTCCAAAAGATGGTTATAAAAGTAGGAGATTATTTAATTTATATTACTATTCTTATGGCTGCAATTATTCTTTTATCCGCTCTTTACCGTGGTGAGAACATGCTGGAAATATTTAGGTTTACACTTGTTCTCACAGTAGCCGCTATTCCCGTAGCATTACCGGCAGTTCTTACGGTTACTATGGCTGTAGGAGCTGTTGCTCTCGCTAAGAAACAAGCAATTGTTAGCCGTCTTGCCGCAATTGAAGAACTTGCGGGAATAGACATTCTCTGTTCCGACAAGACGGGAACCTTGACTAAAAACAAAATGACAACTGATGTTCCCATCCTTTATGGCGATTATTCTGAAGACCAACTTATGCTTTACGCGGCAATGGCTTCAAAAGAGGAAAACAACGATCCTATTGAATTGCCGATATTTGCATACATCAAACAAAAAAAACTTACTTCTCAATTAGAAGAATTTAAGAAAGAAAGCTTTAAACCTTTTGATCCTGTAATTAAAAGAACCGAGGCAGTAATAAATCATGGAATTCATAAATTTACAGTAGTTAAAGGTGCTCCTCAAATTATTTTAAAACTTTGTGCCGGCAATATTGACGAAAAAACTGTTAAGGAAAACGTAAATTCGTTTGCGGAGAAGGGATATAGAACAATTGGGGTTGCTGTAAAAGAAAAGACGGAAAAACCCTTTAAGTATGTTGGTTTAATTCCTCTTTTCGATCCTCCGCGAGATGATGCCAAAAATACGTTGAATGATGCGAAGAATCTTGGGCTTAGTATCAAAATGGTTACCGGAGATAATGTTGCAATAGCAAAACAAATATCTGCAAAGCTGGGACTTGGACAAAATATAATAGAAGCGGATATATTAGAAAAAGGCGGACATGATGAATTTTTAAAATTGACTGAAATACTAGCAAAAGCAATTGCAAATAAATTAGATGCACAAATTCCGGAAAATAAAGTCAAAGAGTTTGCTGCAGAAATTACGAGCGAAGTTAAAAAAGAAATTTCTGTTTCAGACATTCCTATGGGAACAATAAAATCACATGAGTCCGAAATTGTTAAACTTATTGAAAATGCCGATGGTTTTGCACAAGTATTCCCGGAAGATAAGTATATGATTGTAGATAAACTGCAGAAAGCAAATCACATAGTCGGTATGACAGGAGACGGCGTTAATGACGCGCCTGCTCTTAAAAAGGCCGATGCGGGTATTGCCGTTTCGGGAGCAACCGATGCAGCCCGGGCAGCAGCAGATCTTATTCTTTTAACGCCCGGTATTTCTGTAATTGTAGACGCTATTAAAATGGCTCGCATAATATTTGAAAGAATGAAAAGTTATACTATTTACAGAATTGCGGAGACAATACGAGTTATTTTATTTATGACTTTCTCCATTCTTGTATTTAACTTTTTCCCCGTTACGGCTATTATGATTATTATTTTAGCCTTACTCAACGATATTCCTATTCTTACCATTGCGTACGATAGAACAAAAATTGATAATAAACCGGTGCGCTGGAATAACGGTGAGTTATTCGGATTATCTACACTTCTCGGAGTAGCCGGTGTGTTATCTTCTTTTACAATCTTTTTCTTATTGGAAACTTTAACAAATTTTTCTCAACCTATTATTCAGTCTATGATCTTCCTTAAACTTATTGTTGCCGGGCACGGCACAATTTATAATACAAGAACAACGGATTGGTTTTTCAAAAAACCGCTTCCTTCATGGCAATTGTTTTGGGCGTCTATGTCAACAGCTGTGCTGGGAACTCTTATCGCGGTTTATGGAATTTTTATCCCTGCTATCGGTTGGGAATGGGCGGCTATTATTTGGGGATACGCTTTTTCTTGGTTTTTATTTAATGATGTAATAAAAGTGTTTTTCTATCGTCACTTTTTAAAGGAAAATAAAATATTTTTAAAGTTTTTTAAGAAGTACCATAAACATGTTGGGCATATAAAAGTTGCACAATAAAATTATTATAACATACTATAAAGGAGTAAAAAATGTTTACAAAAATTCTATTCCCTACAGATTTTTCTGAGGCGGCGGAAAAAGCAAAAGATAAACTTGTTGAAATGAGCCGGTGTAATATCGGGGAAATTGTTTTATTACATGTAGTTGATATAAGGATTTTTTCTTATTCTACAATGTTAGACATAATAGAGGTTGATAATTGGCGCAAAGACGGAAAACTTATAAAAGAATTAAATCGGAAATTGAATGCTTGGAAAGATGAACTTGAAAAAACAGGGTTAAAAGTATCAACTGAAATTAAAGAAGGCATTCCCTTTGATGAAATACTAAAATACAGTGAAAATAATGGAGTAACATCAATATTGCTGCCAAGTGTCGGTCATGGTGTAGTTGAAAGAATGTTGGTCGGCAGCACTGCGGAAAAAGTTTTAAGAAAATCAAAAGTATCTGTAATTCTATTGCGTTAACAAGTTTTAATTCATTATTTAAAAGGAAGTTATGTTTACTAAAATTTTATTCCCTATAGATTTTTCGGTACATGCTCGAAAAGTAAAAGAAGAAATTCTTAAAATAAAAGATTGCGGCATTAATGAAATAGTACTTCTACATGTAATAAATAAGAAGTTACTTAGATATTCTCCTATTTCACACGAGTTGACGATAAATGATATGTTTATTGACGGAGATATAGCAAGAAACGCTGAATTAAAATTAAAGGATTGGGCTAAAGACCTTGATAATACCAACATTACAATTAAATATGATATTGTAAAAGGGAATCCTTTTGATGAAATAATTGGATATAGTCAAAAAGAAAAATGCACACTAATAATTATGGGTTTTAAAGGGCTTACAGAAACAGAAGATTTACTGATTGGAAGTACAGCGGAGAAAGTGGCTCGTAAATCGAAGATACCCGTTATGATAATTAAATAAAGTCCTTTTTGTTGTTCGTCCGATTTATAAAGAATTGGATTTACACTTTACTATTCAAGGAGATTCTCTTTATGTCACTCAAAACTATTTCAGGTAAAAAGCGCATTACTCTTATCGAGGCAATATCAATTGCCGTTGGTACGATGATTGGAGCAAGTATATTTTCTATCTTCGGTGTCGGTGCGGAAATAGCTAAACAAGACTTGCCCGAAACATTTTTACTCTCTGCATTTTTTGCATTTGCAGTAGCTTATTCATATACAAAATTGGGACGCAAAATTGTTTCCAATGCAGGTCCAATTGCATATATATTGAAAGGTTTTGGTGATACGGTTGTTACCGGCAGCTTAAGCGTTTTAATGTGGTTAAGCTATGTGGTTTCCATTTCTCTTTTTGCCAAAGGATTTTCAGGTTATTTTTTACCGCTGTTTGGTTTTTCTTCTACATCTTTTTCGTTAGGAATTACGGAAGCCGTTGTTATTGCATTTTTCACGGCACTTAATTTTTTCGGCTCAAAAGCTGTTGGTAAAGCTGAGTTTTTTATTGTATTAATTAAACTTTCCATTCTTGGTTTATTCATAGTTTTCGGATTGTTTACTATAAAACCGAATTTAATTATTCCATCATTTAATGCTTCACACGTAAGTGGCTTAATTCATGCCTCGGTAATATTTTTTCTCTCCTATATGGGATTTGGTCTAATTACCAATATTTCCGAGAATATGGAAAACCCTCAAAAGAATGTTCCAAAAGCTATTATACTAAGCATTGCCATAGTTTCCATTGTATATATATCTGTTGCCCTTGTTGCAGTTGGAAATCTTCCGTTAAAAACACTAATTGCTTCTCAAGACAATGCACTTGCAGTAGCAGCACAACCATTCCTGGGAAAATTCGGATTCCTTTTAATATCAATAGGTGCCTTATTTTCAATTTCTTCTGCGTTAAACGCAACTTTATACGGAGGTGCAAATACTGCTTATTCGTTCGCTAAAGAGGGAGAGTTGCCGGAATTTTTTGAACGAAAAGAATGGTTCGGCACTACAGAAGGTCTTTATATTACTGCAGCTTTAGGATTATTATTTGCCTTGCTCTTTAACATTGGCGGTATTGCTGCAATTACCAGTTCGGTATTTACGGTTATTTATATCTTTGTACTATCATCACATTTAAAGATAATTAAAGACGTAGGCGGAAATAAATGGCTGGTGGGTTTAAATCTTATAATTATTTCCATTGTATTTTTATTGCTGCTGTATTACCAGTGGCTTGACCAGAGATCGGTTTTCTACGGTACTATTATAACTTTTGCAGTCTCTTTTGCTATTGAATATATTTACAGAAAAATTAGGAATAGAGAGTTCAAAAAAATTGAATTTCATAGGAAAAGATTAAAACCGGAAAACTGAAAATGGGAAACTTGAGGGATCTATTAAAACTAATTATGGAAGAAACTAAAAATTAGAAAAAAAGTTGATAAATGTTGCCCGGGAACACTGCAGAAAAAACCGTACGAAAAATTTAAATACCGTTTTTTTAATGTATTCTTTTTCATAATATTTTTTTAATGGAACTTTTATTTTGCGCACTTAAAACAAAAATAAAATTAAACTTCGTTTTTATTTATGGATTTAATTAATAAAATACCGATCGATTTTTATAATTTTATTTTAGTCGCTCTTTTTTCTTTGATTATAGGATTAGAACAAAGGCGGCATCACATTAACGAAAAAATCGAACATCTCTTCGGAACAGATAGAACCTTCACGTTTATCGGCATCCTTGGCTTTATCCTCTATGTTATCTCTAAAAAAACAATGCTTCCCTTTTTAGCCGGAGGTCTTTCACTATCTCTGTTTTTGGGAATATCGTACTATAATAAAATTAAGATCCATAAAAAATTCGGATTAACCTCAACGATTATAGCCCTTATTACATACTCACTTGCACCTCTTATTTATCTGGAACCGTCTTGGCTTGTTATGTCGATAATCGTTACAATATTGGTGGTTGTTGAGATAAAAGAGGATTTATTCAATTTCACAAAAAGATTCGATAGAAACGAATTTACTATTTTTGCAAAATTCATTATAATTGCCGGAATTATTCTTCCGTTACTTTCCGATAAACCAATCTCGGCTAATATTAATATTTCCCCTTATAAATTTTGGCTGGCAATAGTTGCAATTTCCGGTATTTCATATTTCAGTTATATTCTAAAAAAATTCGTGTTCCCTAATTCGGGTTTAGTTTTAACGGCAATACTCGGCGGATTATATAGCAGTACCGTAACAACGGTTATCCTGGCAAAAAAAAGTAAAACGGAAAATTCCTCGGAAAAAGCAGCGGGGGGAATTATACTTGCAACCGGTGTGATGTATGTTCGCCTTTTTCTCCTTGCGTGGATATTTAATCGTGCAGTTGCCGCTAAATTGTTAATTCCTTTCCTTCTTCTGATTTTACTTTCTGTTGGCATTGCTCTTTTCTTAATTAAAAGTTTTAACAAGACTAATTCCAACATGGTTTTTGTTGCCGATAGAAATCCGCTAGAATTTAAGACTGCTTTAATTTTCGGTGCTTTATTCGCCTTTTTTGCTGTTTTAACCCAGTATGTTATTGCTAATTTCGGAAAAGAAGGGATCGATTTTTTATCACTTATTGTTGGTGTAACAGATATTGATCCTTACATCTTAAATCTTTTCCAGAATGTTAATTCAAGCATATCTGTTTCTCTTATAGTTACTTCGACGATTATAGCGGCAGCAAGCAATAATTTTGTTAAAATGATATATGCTTTAGTATTAGCAAATAAAGGAATTAAAAAACAGGTCGTTTTGGGATTCTCCATATTAATAACCGTCAGTTTTATACTTGCATTTATTTAATTTACTTGTCTTATTCATGGAAATGATTGATACGGAAAAATAATGATAGAAGAAAAACTAACTCTTAAAGAATTGATTGCCATGGGTGTAGGCGGAATGGTGGGCGGTGGAATATTTTCCGTACTTGGTTTATCTGTCGGATTAGCCGGGCATGCGGCACCCATTGCATTTTTAATAGGCGGTATTATTGCCATTCTTACAGGCTATTCCTACTCAAAACTGGGTTTAAAGTTCCGTTCGGATGGAGGAAGTTTTACTTATATGGAAAAAAGCATTAAGAATCAAAATCTTGCTGCAATAGGAGGCTGGCTGCTTCTTGTCGGTTATATCGGAACACTTGCTCTTTACTCATACACGTTTGGTGTTTACGGAACCGCAATGGCTGGTAATACACAATACTCGTCAGCAATACATCATTTTTTAGCAAGTTTTGTAATTCTATTATTTTTGGGTATAAATCTTTACGGCATTAAGGCAGCCGGTCATACGGAAGTTTTAATTGTTATAACTAAAGTTGTAATTCTTGCGCTCTTTGCTGGAATCGGAATTTTCTTTGTAAAAGGGAATTACATTTTGCCTATTTTTAATCAAGGCTCTTCCGGATTATTTATGGGAGCAGCTCTAATTTTTGTTGCTTATGAAGGATTCGAGTTAATTCCCAATGCTGTAAATGAAATGAAAGATCCTGAACGAAATCTTCCAAGAAGTATAATGATTTCGATTTTAATAACGGTAGTCGTTTATTTATTGGTATCATTTGTTGCCGTAGGAAATTTAACTCCCGATAAAATTTCACAATATAAAGAATATGCTTTAGCGGAAGCGGCAAAACCGTTTCTCGGTAAAACGGGGTTTGTTTTAATAAGCTTAGGCGCACTACTTTCAACTGCTTCTGCAATAAATGCAACTCTTTTTGGTACTGCCCGTTTGGGAATGGTTATGGCACAAGATAAAGACCTTCCTAAAATATTTTCTTTTAAAGAGCGAACTAAAAATGTTCCTTGGGTAAGTTTAACTATTATATCAATACTGACTTTAATATTCGTAAATATTGCGGATCTTACTTTGATATCATCTTTTGCAAGTTCTACTTTTCTTTTAATTTTTATCTTTATAAATTTCTCGGCAATTAAACTGCATAAACAAATTGATATAAAGTACACTTATCCGCTTACCGGACTAACGCTTAGCATATTATCATGGATAGTTTTAAAAA
>JALSTI010000173.1 GCA_026983795.1 Melioribacteraceae bacterium | reverse complement strand
TATCAGAAAATAAAGCTCATACCTTTTACTTATTTTAAATTTATCACACTGATTATGCTAATACATCAATGGGAAAAGTAAATCCATATAACATATTTGAACCGTTTAATTTGATTTACAGCAAACAATGGGAACCCGGAAACTTTAAATTTATCTTAAGTATAAAGAAGTGAAGCTAAACTTATAAATGTTCAATCCGGATATATGCAGGCTTAAAGACGTCCTTGAAAATTCAAACTGAGCCCGCAACCTTATTAAAACTTTTAACTGTGAAATGCAATATTAGCGCCGACCCATGTTTTATTTTTATTATAATCAACGCCAATCATTTTACCTTTGCTAACCCTCAATAAATTATTAACCAAAACCGGCTCTTTATTCCATAAAAACATCATCCTTATTTCAGTTTTAGAATAACCCTCAGGCGTTTTTATAACCGGAGCATACTCTACTTTCTTCTGCAAGATATAATTTTCTTTATGTTTAATTTTATCGAGAATATTTTTATCAATATCAATCATAACACCGGACCCGGCAAAAGAATAAAGAGGTTTAAGAACGTAAGCTTCCAAGTTTTCAGGATAATTGTTTATATCATTAAGATAAAAACTTTTCGGTGAGTATTTGCTTTTAATAAGCGGCAGAATATTTTTACTTACTTTAAAAAACCATGACGGATGTCCGGCCCATTCAACATCCAGGTCGTCGTAAAAATTAAAAGACGGGAAAATTTCCGATCTTTCTAATTCATCAAAAATTACACGGTTATATATTCTTTCAATTTTTATTTTCTTATTCCCGCTTTTATAGAACAATTTATTCCCCCGTTGTATAATATCACTTACACAAACAGGTTTAATGCCAAAGTTCATCTCGGCAAGATGGAAATCTATCCATGTTTTTTGATGCAGCGGGTCTATTTCCAATAAGATCACATTTGCCGGATCATGCTCCCCAACAATTGTTTCTTTCAGTAAATGTAAATAATCGGAATAATTCAGACCGTTGAAATAAGATGTGAAATTTTCGGGTATCCAAAAATGTTTTCTCAAATTCTGTTCTAAATAGGCTTGAAAATTATAAAGACTAGGAAAACCTTGTAATTCGATTAGTTTAGGGGTAAAAGAATTGTCGTCATCTTTTGTTAAAGCAAAATCAATTTGTAAAAACAAAGGGTGTTTTGTTTCGTTAGGCACTAAATATTTCTTTGGAATATTATTTCTAAGTTGTTTGTTTTCAATAAGTAAACTTATTTCATTTATAATTTCGTATGAAGCTTCAATTAATTTTTCTTTAGTATTTTCATCCAAAAAAAGAGGTGTTTCGCATACTCTGAAATCTAATTCCCGTCCTATAAGTTTGTTTATATCATTTAAAAAATTACTATAAACGGAAATATTGAATTTTTGATTAAATTCTTCCCTGATCGATTTTATCATAATTAAACTTTATAGTTTTAATCCGGTATATGTTTCGTCAATAATAAAATCCACAACCCGGTGCAAATCTTTGCTTTGCTCCCATACTTTTAACTGCCGGTCTGCTCCCGTGCCGTGTTTCAATATTTTATTTATGTAATTTATTTCCTCCCTGCTTCCCAAATCATCAATTACATCATCAACAAATGTCAATAATTCTCCAATTAATACGGAAGTATCCACTTCGGCTTGTTTGCCGAAATCGATTAACTTCGCATCTATACCATAACGGCTAGCGCGCCATTTATTTTCGTTAATATAAAGTCTTCTATATAATCTAAAACCTAAATTTTGTTTGATTAGCGAATACAACTTTGCAACAATAGCCTGCATTAATGCAGCTAATGCAATGGTTTCATCAACTCTTAATTGAACGTCGCAAACCCGGAATTCCAGCGTTGGATATACAGGATGCGGACGAATATCCCACCAAATTTTACTGGCATCTTCAATGCAGCCCGTCTTAACCAGCAATGAAACGTAGGAGTCGTATTCTGATCTGCTGTTAAAATAATCTGGTATTCCGGTTCTTGGGAATCTGTCAAATATTTTTGCTCTATACGATTTAAACCCGGTGTTTCTGCCTTTCCAAAATGGTGAATTTGTGGACAAAGCATAAATATGAGGAAGAAAATATCTGGCTGCATTCATAATATGTATTGCCAATTCCTTATCGTTAATTCCTACATGTACATGAAGTCCGAAAATTAAGTTTGCCCGGGCTACTTGCTGCATATCGTGTACAACCTCTTTATAGCGCGGTGCGTCGGTAATTTTTTGGTCTTCCCATCTGGAAAAAGGATGCGTGCCTGCCGATGCTATTTTGAGTCCGTGTAAATCTGCAACTTTAGCTATATTGGTTCTTAATTTAATAACTTCTTCGCGTGCTTCTTGAATATTAGAACAAACGCTTGAGCCGACTTCCACCACAGATTGATGCATTTCGGCCTTCACTTGTTCTTTTAAAATAACTTTGCCCTCATCCAATAATTGCTGAACGTGTGAACGCAATTCCCTTGTTTTAGGGTCTACTATTTGAAATTCCTCTTCTATTCCAAGAGAGAATAATTGATCA
>JALSTI010000172.1 GCA_026983795.1 Melioribacteraceae bacterium | reverse complement strand
ATTAATTGCTTCGCCAATAATTTTTTCTTCATCCCAATTTATCTTTTTGCTGAACTCTTCTTTTCGAACATTACACTTCTTATACATACAAACTTTGCATAAATCCTCATTGCAATAATCAAAATGAATTTTGAGTTGCGAGTTAGGAATTATTGTTAAAAGTTCTGCTGCAATTTCTTCTTCTTCATCATGTGTTTGACGAATTGTAAAGTAATAGGGAAGCGTTAAATGAAAATCTATAAATACTTTTTCCGCAGACTGCCAAAAACGCAGTTGATGTAAATCTATCCAATAGTCCTTTCTTAAACTTACTAATAGTTCAACAATATCTTTAAGTAATTTTTTATCCGTTTCGTTCATTAAGCCGCCAATCGATTCTCTAACAAGTTTGTATCCGGTAAAAATTATATTGAATGCTACAAGTATAGCAATAACAGGATCCAGAATGTACCAATCTGTTAATAAGACTAAAACCAAACCCACAACTATACCAATACTTGTAAATGAATCGGTTAAAACATGCTTGCCGTCTGCAATTAACGCAATTGAATTTGTTTTTTCGCCTCTCTTTATAAGAAAAAATCCTAAAAAGAGATTTGTAAGTCCTGCAATTCCAATTAAAACTGATCCGTAATCAAGACTATTCAGATATGCTCCGCTAATTAAATGCTCTACTGAATTGTAAATAATAACAATTGCCGCGATAACAATAAAAAGGCCTTCGAATCCGGCTGAGAAGTATTCAATATTTCCATGTCCGTACAGATGTGTTTTATCCGGTGGTTTGGTGCTCAGAACAATACTGTAAACAGCCATCATAGTTGCAAAGATATGTACAACGGATTCTGCGGCATCGGCAAAAATAGCGCTTGAATGCGTTAAATAATAAGCTAAAATTTTAATCAGGAAAATAAAAATTCCTATGCCTAAGGATAAATAAGCCGCATTTCGTTTAAGCTTTATATCATTCATGGACTGTAATCATTTTCATAAAATAAAATAAATTAATTAGTTCGATTTACCAAATCGGGCTAAAAATATATGTGAATTTATAAAATAATTCATATCAAATGTTAGAAAATTTTGTAAACAAATTCTTATGAATTAGAAAAATAAAACCTGTAAATCTTTTTTGAAAGTAAATCAAGCTTTATTTGGAACAGACATTCCGGAATTTACTGGCATATAAATTGTCGCTTTAATTAAAAAAGGAAACGGGATATGTTGCTCAAAGAAAAAATCAAAATTTCAGACGATATTAAACAATTGGTAAAAAAATACGGTAAAAATCCCGATTCACTGCTCAAAGTTTTACAATCAGTTCAAAAAAGTTTCGGGTATATACCCGATTTTGCGATGCACGAAATTGAACGGCAACTAAGCGTAAGCAGCATTGATATTCATCAAATAATTTCGTTTAATAAATTTTTAAAAAGAAAACCTAAAGCTAAGAATATTGTAATGTTTTGCAATGGACTGCGTTGCTCCGGAGATGATCAAAATGAAATTATAAATGAAATAGAAGAGACATTTAAAACAAAAATTGGTGAAACCACTCCGGATGGAAAATTTATGTTTAAGTTTACCAATTGTTTGGGAATGTGTCATCTTGGTCCGGTAATGACTGTAAATGATAGAGTTTACAGGGAAATCACAAAAGAAAAAGCGTTAAATATATTAAAATCGATTTAAGTCTTGTTTTACTTCCGAAATTTCTGCGGCAATCAAAAATTAAACTGTGTGTAAAAATGTAAAAAATCTTTTCTCAAACAATTCTTTCGCATTTTTAGCGTCATTTATATTTTCAAAAATACCGTAAACCGTTGAACCGGTACCCGATAATAACGAAAAAAATGCTCCCGATTCCAGAAGTTGTTTTTTGATATTTCCAATAACCGGATATTTTTTAAGAACATATTTCTCAAAGTCGTTTTTCAATAGATTATTTAGTCTTATAAAATCTTTTTTTGATAAAGCGGAAATAAGTAAATAATCTATATGTTTTTCGTCAGGCACTACATTCTGAAAAGCTTCTTTTGTAGAAATGTGAATATTGGGATTTACTAAAAGAATAGGGAAATCAATTTGCATATTCAGCGGAATTAAAAGCTCTCCTCTGGATTCGGCAAAGGAAGGAACGGGATTAAGAAAAAAAGGTACATCGGAACCGAGTTCTAAAGCAATTGACCTGATTTTATAAGCTGGAATATTCAAATTAAACATCTCGTTTAATGCAATTAATGTATTAGCTGCATCGGAGCTTCCGCCGCCAAGTCCGGCTCCTAATGGAATTGATTTTTTCAAATCTATTTTTACAGATAACTCTTTGCCTGCTAACTCTTGAAGTTTTTTCTTTGCTTTTAAAATTAAATTGCCGGAAGGGGAATCTGAAATTTTAATATTACTTGAAAAGCCGGATTTCTGGGATTTTTCAAAAATTAAAACATCAAACAAATCTTCAATTGGATAGAAAATCGTTTCCAAATTATGAAAACCGTCATCCCGTTTGGATATTATATTTAATCCTAAATTTATTTTAGCCGGAGCTTTAACTATTAATCTTTCCA
>JALSTI010000171.1 GCA_026983795.1 Melioribacteraceae bacterium | reverse complement strand
CAAGTGGCTAATTATAAAACGTTATTTAGTTCCAGAGGAGTTGATGTTCAGGATGATATTGCATTTGTAGCCGACGTCAATGGCGGATTTTACATAATTAAAAACGATGTGGCAACAGACGTACAAAATAATAATTATTCCCGTACGGTTGATTTTTATTTGGCTCAAAATTATCCGAATCCGTTTAATCCAACTACGAAAATTAAATATTCCGTTATGTCCGGCAAAAAGGAAAGGGTCAACGTCAAGCTGGTTGTATATGATGTACTGGGAAGAGTGATTGCAACTTTGGTAAACGGGGAAAAATCACCGGGCAAATATACTGTTGAGTTTGATGCATCCGGCTTACCGAGCGGTATTTATTTTTATAAACTAAAAACCGGTAATTTTATTCAGGCTAAAAAAATGGTTTTATTAAGATAAATTATTTGGTATCTTCTTTAGGCAAGTACATATTCTAAAAAAACAAGGATATAATGAGCAAAACAATTTTTATGATTCACGGAATGTGGGGAGGCGCTTGGTATTGGACGAATTATAAGATTTTTTTTGAGCAAGAAGGATTTAATTGTGTTACAACAACTTTACGCTATCATGATGTTAATCCGCAAGACCCGCCAAATGTTAAGCTTGGAATAACCGGTTTGTTGGATTATGCAGCCGATTTGGAAAGGGAAATCCGTTTGTTAGATGAAAAGCCTGTAATTATGGGTCACTCAATGGGCGGATTGTTAGCACAAATTTTAGGCAGCCTCGGATTAGCTGAAGCTTTGATTCTTTTAGCTCCCGCTTCACCGGCAGGAATTAATGCCATAAGACCATCCGTTGTAAAAAGTTTTTTAAGCATTCAAACTAAATGGGGATTTTGGAAAAAGCCGATGCGTCAAACTTTCGGAGAAGCGGTATATTCAATGTTGCATTTAATGCCGCCTGAAGATCAAAAACGAACATACGAAAAGTTTGTGTACGAATCGGGTAAAGCTGTCTTTGAAATAGGTTATTGGTTTTTCGATTCTTCGCATGCGTCAAAGGTTGACGAATCTAATGTAAAATGTCCGGTTCTAATAGTTGCTGGAAAAGAAGACAGAATCACTCCGGTCTCGGTCATTAAAAAAGTAGCTGAAAAATATAATACGGTTTCAACTTTTAAGGTATTCGAAAATCATGCACATTGGGTTATTGCCGAACCGGGTTGGGAAGAAATTGCAAAATACTCACTCGGTTGGTTAAAACATTTAAGTTAATATTTATAACCTGTATTGGTTGAAAAATATTATCTGAGATAATAAATCCGGAAAACTTCCGGTTAATAATTGAAGCTTAATTTTCCCGAAATGATTATTACAATCTGTTTTATTACACACAAATTTTAAATTAATAAAGAAATTTTTTGATTGGCTCATTTCCTTGCTTTTTTAAAAAAAGCATTCTATTTTTACAGTTCGTCTTAAAATCTGTTGGTACAATTTTTGGGTGGACGCCGGAGTTGGAGAGCCGGGGCGGACTGTAAATCCGTTGGCGAACGCCTTTGGGGGTTCGAATCCCTCGCCACCCACTAATAATTTATTGCGGGGGTAACTCAATTGGCAGAGTCACAGCCTTCCAAGCTGTTGGTTGCGGGTTCGAGTCCCGTCTCCCGCTCGCAGTATTTTGCCGGCTATTATGCCGGTTTATTTTGTTTTTTAATTATTGTTTTGTTTGTAATGCTGACGTAGCTCAGTCGGTAGAGCACATCCTTGGTAAGGATGAGGTCACCGGTTCAATCCCGGTCGTCAGCTCTGCAATTGAAAAATTTAGGAGTATTTATCCGATGGCAAAAGCAAAAAATGCTAGACAAATAATAATCTTGGAAAGTACTGCCGGAACCGGATATCGTTACACTACCAAGAAAAATAAAAGAAATCATCCGGGGCGGGTAGAGTATAAAAAGTATGATCCGGTTGCAAGAAAACACGTTATTTTTAAGGAAACTAAATAAATACGTCAGTGGCTCAATTGGTAGAGCAGCGGTCTCCAAAACCGCAGGTTGGGGGTTCGAGTCCCTCCTGACGTGCATCTAAAATTAATGTCATACTGAAAATGAAACAAAAAATTATCGATTTTTTTACCGGTGTCAACAAAGAAATGAAAAAGGTCACTTGGCCTACTAAAGAGGAGTTGAAAGAGTCAACCGCAGTTGTAATTGTTGTTTGTCTTCTGTTAGCTGCTTTTACTTACTTAATTGATATTGGGATTAACCAAATATTTCAAGGATTGTTTTAGACATTGGAAAATTCAAACTATAAATGGTATGTCGTTCGAACTTTTTCGGGACATGAGAACAAGGTGAAGGCTTTAATTGAAATGGAATTAAGGGACAATGAAGAACTCCGTTCAAAAATTAACGAAGTGCTTATTCCCATCGAAAAAGTTTTTCAAGTTAAAGATGGAAAGAAAAAAACTAAAACCAGAAATTTCTTTCCCGGCTATATTTTAATTCAAGCCGAACTGGACAACAAAGTAAAAGATTTTATTGTTAATACTCCCTCAGTTATGGGATTTTTAGGCACCGGCAACAAACCCGTTCCTCTTCAACCCGACGAAGTGAAAAGAATAGTTGGAAGAATAGCTCAAGAAGAGGAAGTGGAAAGATCCGATACAATTTTTAGAGCCGGTGACTATGTTAAAATTATAGACGGTCCGTTTAATAATTTCTCGGGATTTGTTGAAGAAGTAAATGAAGATAAAATGAAAATCAAAGTTATGGTTTCTATCTTTGGGAGAAAAACTCCTGTTGAAATAGATTTTGTTCAAGCTGAATTGGAAAAATAATAATAAAATTTAGGTATTTATTATGGCAAAAAAAATAGACGGTTATATTAAACTCCAAATTCCTGCTGGTCAAGCTAACCCTTCTCCTCCCGTTGGACCGGCTTTAGGACAAAAAGGCGTAAATATAATGGAATTTTGTAAACAGTTTAACGCAAAAACTGCAGACAAAGCAGGTTTAATTATTCCTGTTGTTATTACTGTTTACCACGATAAATCTTTTACGTTTATCACTAAAACTCCGCCGGCGGCTGTTTTGTTGAAGAAAATTCTTAATTTGGATAAAGGTTCCCCCGAACCAAATAAAACAAAAGTTGCCAGCGTTACACAAGCACAATTGGAAGAAATTGCCAATACAAAAATGAAAGATTTAAATGCAAACGATATTGAACATGCAAAAAGCATGATAGCCGGTACGGCAAGAAGTATGGGAATTACTGTTAAAGGTTGATTTTATTTAATAAATTGGTAAAAAAATGAAAGTCTCAAAAAGAGTTGCCGAATTAAAAAAGAAATTAGACAAGAATAAAACTTATACTATTGAAGAAGCTGTTAAACTTCTTAAAGAACTAAGTAGTGTTAAATTTACCGAATCGCTGGATTGTGCCATTAAATTGGGCGTTAATCCTAAACATGCCGACCAAATGGTAAGAGGAACAGTTAGCCTTCCGCATGGAACCGGAAAAGAAGTTAAAGTTTTGGTGTTGGCTAAAGGCGCTCTTGCAGAAGAAGCTTTAGCTGCCGGAGCGGATTACGCAGGTTTTGAAGAATATATAGAAAAAATTAAATCCGGTTGGACGGATATTGATGTTATTATTGCCGCCCCGGACGTTATGGCCGAGGTGGGGAAATTGGGTAGAGTCTTGGGTCCAAAAGGATTAATGCCGAATCCCAAAAGCGGGACGGTTACCAAAGACGTGGCTAAAGCCGTTAAAGAGGTTAAAGCCGGTAAAATAGAATTCCGCGTTGATAAAAACGGAATCGTTCATGTTTCCCTTGGCAAATTAAGTTTTGATGACAATGCTTTGGTGGAAAACGCTCGAGAGTTTTTAAAAACAATTTTGAAGTTGAAACCGGCTTCGGCTAAAGGACAATATGTTAAAGGAATCTATTTGTCTAGTACAATGGGTCCGGGGCTAAAACTGAATAGTGACGAGGTTTTAGCTTCTCTTAAAAAATAGAATTTTACGCACTCAAAATAAATGCTTCTAATTAATAAACTGAATCAGTAAAATGATCTGGGTGGTGTTATGAATAAAGATCAAAAAGCAGAACAAGTTTCTCAGATCAAGGAACTATTGGAAAATTCAACCGGAGTATATTTGGTTGATTACCATGGTGTAGACGTTGCGGATATTAACAGCCTGCGACGCGAATTTCTTAAAGATGGCTTAACGTATAAAGTATTTAAAAACACATTGTTCAATAGAGCAATAGAAAGTGTAGAAGGATACGATGAGTTAAAAAGTAGTTTAACCGGAATGAATGGGTTCATTTTTACCGGTGAAAATTATATTGTGCCTGCTAAGATTATTAAAAAGTATTCGAAAGAAAAAAAGAAATTCCTTTTTAAAGGCTGTTTTATCGAGTCGCAATATTACGGCGAAGACAAACTTGACGTGTTGGCTTCTATGCCCACAAAAGAAGAAGTAATGAGCAGTATTGTAGGAAGTATTGCCGCTCCTGCTTCGGGCATTGTTGGCGCTATTAACGCCGTAATGAGAGATATTGTTACCTTGGTCGATGAAATAAGCAAAAAGAAAGCTGCATAAATTTTAGAAAAATAAACAATAGGAGATAATAAAATGTCAGAGAAAATAGCTGAGATTGTTGAAAAAATCAAAGAGCTTACTTTAGTGGAAGCTTCGGAATTAAAACAAGCGCTTGAAGACGAATTTGGCGTTACGGCAGCAGCTCCGGTAGTGGTTGGCGCAGCAGCAGCCGGCGGCGAAGCGGCAGCAGCTGAAGAAAAAACCGAATTTGATGTTGTACTTAAAAGCTTTGGCGAAAAGAAAATTAATGTTATTAAAGTGGTTAGAGCACATACGGGATTAGGTCTTAAAGAAGCCAAAGACTTGGTTGATTCGGCTCCAAGTACCGTTAAAGAAGCAATTTCTAAAGACGAAGCGGAAAAAATTAAAACCGAGCTCGAAGAAGCTGGAGCAACGGTAGAGCTTAAATAATTTGGATAGCAATTTCTATTCATTTTTCCAGAACAAAGTGGTAATGCGTACAAAAATCGCGTTACCACTTTTGTCACATTTGTAAGATATAAAATTTTTTCATTTTTAACTTTAAGGGGTACAAGATTGGAGAACGCAAAAGTTAATAAAAAGAATAACAGAGTAACATTCTCATCGATAACTCCGGTAATGGATACACCCGATTTATTGAATATTCAATTAGAATCATTCGAAGATTTTCTTCAAATGAAAGTTCCACCGGACGAGCGCGAAAATAAAGGCTTGCAAGGTGTGTTTAACTCAAATTTCCCCATTTCCGATAATAAAGAATTTTATCGTTTGGACTTTATTAGTTACAATATTGAAAATCCAAGATACACAATTCAAGAATGCGCCGAGAGGGGTTTGACGTATTCGTCGGCTCTGAAAGCTAAATTAAGACTTTCTACCAAAGATGAAGAAACTGAGGAATACGTTAACTCTATTGAACAAGAAGTTTATTTAGGTAATTTGCCGTTTATAACCGATAGCGCATCGTTCATAATTAACGGAGCCGAAAGGGTAATAGTTAGCCAATTGCACCGTTCACCCGGCGTTGCTTTTGCTCAATCCGTACATCCGAATGGAACTCCCATTTATTCTGCCAGAATTATTCCGTTCAGAGGCTCGTGGGTAGAGTTTGCTACCGACATCAATCATGTGATGTATGTTTATATCGATAGAAGAAAGAAATTTCCTGCAACAACTTTATTAAGAGCCGTTGGTTTTGTAACGGACGAGGAAATTTTGAACCTGTTTAATTTGATTGAAATTGTTAAAGTAAAAAAACTGGATGTAAAAAAATACAAAGGCAGATTGGCAGCCGAAGATATTATTGATACAACAACCGGTGAAATTTTTGCCGCCAGGGACGAAGAACTTACCGAGGAAATTATTGAAAATATTGTTGATTCGGATATTAAAGAGGTAAAGTTAATTACTACCGAAATTTCTCCTGATCAAGATTTAATTTTAAATACCCTTAAAAAAGACACTTCTCAAACAAAAGAAGAAGCGTTGTTTGCGATTTATAGACAACTAAGGTCCGGAGAAGCACCGGATTTAGATACCGCACAAGCATTGTTGGATAAATTATTTTTTAATGATAAAAGATACGATTTGGGCGAAGTGGGTCGTTTTAGAATGAACGATAAATTGAACCTGGACATCCCTATGGAAGTTCATGTGCTTACCATCGAAGATATTGTTGCTATTATGAAAAATATTATTCACTTAAAAAACGGCAACGTAAATGTTGATGATATTGACCATTTGGGAAACAGAAGAGTAAGAACAGTTGGCGAACAATTAATGCAACAGTTTAATGTCGGTTTGGCGAGAATGGCAAGAACTATAAAAGAACGTATGAATATGCGCGATACCGATAATATGCAACCGCAGGATTTGGTAAACGCACGTACATTAAGCAGTGTTATAAATGCATTTTTTGGCACCAACCAATTATCTCAATTTATGGATCAAACCAATCCGCTTGCCGAACTTACCCATAAACGGAGGGTTTCTGCTTTGGGTCCAGGCGGTTTAACTAGGGAAAGAGCCGGATTTGAGGTGCGTGACGTTCATCATTCGCATTATGGTCGTTTGTGCCCCATCGAAACGCCCGAAGGTCCGAATATAGGACTAATTTCTTCTCTAACTATTTTTTCGCGGATTAATAACTACGGCTTCCTTGAAACCCCGTATCGTAAAGTTGTCAACGGACGTGTAACAAATCAAGTTGAATATTTAAGTGCCGATCAAGAAGATGAATTTACCATTGCTCAAGCTAACGCTCCGGTAAATGAAAAAGGCGAATTCTTAAACGAAAGAGTTAAATGCAGAAGAAAAGGCGAGTTCCCGGTTGTGCTTCCGAAAGATATTCAATATATGGACGTTGCCCCTGCTCAAATAGTAAGCGCGGCGGCTTCGTTAATTCCTTTTCTCGAACATGATGACGCTAACAGGGCTTTGATGGGATCTAATATGCAGAGACAAGGCGTTCCTTTAATGGTTCCCGAAGCCCCTATTGTCGGAACCGGAATGGAAGGAAAGGTTGCTACCGATTCAAGATCTACTGTCCTTGCCGAAGGTAAAGGAACCGTTGAATATGTTGACGCTCAAAAAATTGTTGTCAGATATGATATAGATCCCAAAAGTATACAAGCTTTAACCGGTTTTGATGATGAAAGAGTGGTTACTTATGATTTAATTAAATTTTCCGGTACTAACCAAGAAACTTGTTTTAACCAAAAACCCATTGTTAAAGTCGGACAAAAAGTTAAAAAAGGCGAAGTTATTGCAGACGGTCCGGCTATTGATCATGGTGAATTGGCTTTGGGTAAAAATATATCTGTTGCTTTCATGCCTTGGAACGGCTATAACTTTGAAGACGCTATAATTATTAGTGAAAGAATTGTTGCCGAAGACGTTTTTACTTCTATTCATATTGAGGAATTTGAACTTCAAGTTAGAGAAACTAAACGCGGCGAAGAGGAACTTACAAGGGATATACCCAATGTGAGTGAAGAAGCAACTAAAAATCTTGATGAAAACGGTATAATTAGAGAAGGCGCCGAAGTAAAAGAAGGCGACATTTTAATCGGTAAAATTACCCCCAAAGGTGAAAGCGATCCCACTCCCGAAGAAAAATTACTTAAAGCTATTTTTGGAGATAAAGCCGGAGACGTTAAAGACGCTTCCCTTAAAGCTCCTCCCGGATTGAAAGGAACAGTAATTAAAACAAGACTTTTTAGCAGAAAAAGACGGGATACCGAAACTAAAAAAATAGAGAAAAAGCAATTAGCCGAACTTGAAGCTAAATTGGAAAAAAGAAGGGAAGAATTATATTCTAAACTTGTTTCGAAAGTTACGGCTATTACACTTGGAAAAACTACAACAGGAATTAAGGACCTTGACGGAAGCGTTGTTATACGAAACGGACAAACGATTAAAGATACAACCTTTGCATCTTTACCCGATGTTACCAAACTTGATTATACAAAAGAATGGTTCGATGATAAAAAACTGAATAATTTAGTACTTACGCTTTTCAAAAATTACTTTAATGTTCTAACTGAAACAGAAGAGGAATTTAAGAGAAGAAGAATTAATATACAAAGCGGCGATGAATTACCGCCTGGAATAGTTCAATTAGCTAAAGTTTACATCGCTAAAAAAAGAAAACTTTCCGTCGGAGATAAAATGGCGGGCAGGCATGGTAATAAAGGCGTTGTTGCCAAAATTGTTCCTGTTGAAGATATGCCTTACCACGAAGATGGTACTCCGGTTGACATAGTGTTAAATCCCTTGGGCGTACCGTCCAGAATGAACCTCGGTCAGCTTTACGAAACCGCTTTAGGTTGGGCCGGCAAGCTGTTAGGTGTAAAATTCGAAACTCCTATTTTTGACGGCGCAAAAGTGAAAGACGTGGAAAATTGGCTGGAGAAAGCTAATCTGCCGGTCGGAAGTAAAGCTACGCTTTACGACGGAAGAACCGGTGAAAAATTCCATCAAAAAGTTACATGCGGATTCATCTATATGTTAAAATTGGGACATATGGTTGACGATAAACTTCATGCCCGTTCAATTGGACCATATTCCCTTATTACACAACAACCGTTGGGCGGAAAAGCTCAATTCGGCGGTCAAAGATTTGGAGAAATGGAAGTTTGGGCGCTTGAAGGTTACGGCGCTGCACATGTATTGCAAGAAATTCTTACAATTAAGAGCGATGATGTTACGGGAAGGGCAAAAACCTACGAAGCAATTGTAAAAGGCGAAAATATGGGTAAACCAAGCATTCCCGAATCATTTAACGTCCTGATTAAAGAACTTCAAGGATTAGGATTAAATATAAAAGTTAATTAACAGACTTAAAAATTTAAGTTTTTAAGGAGAAAGCTTTATGAGATATAGAGCTCAAGAATCAAAAATAAAAAGAATAGAAAAAATAACTATCAGTTTAGCCAGTCCGGACGATATTTTATCCCGCTCGCATGGGGAAGTAACTAAACCTGAAACGATTAATTATAGATCTTTCAGACCCGAAAAAGACGGATTGTTTTGCGAAAAAATATTCGGTCCCGTTAAAGATTGGGAATGCGCATGCGGAAAATATAAAGGAATCCGTTATAAAGGAATTGTGTGCGATAGATGCGGTGTGGAAGTTACGCTTAAAAGCGTTAGAAGAGAAAGAATGGGTCATATTGCCTTGGCGGTTCCTATTGTTCACATTTGGTTTTTCAAAGCCTTGCCCTCTAAGATTGGTAACATAATTGGAATGACTACAAAAGAACTTGAAAAAATTATTTACTACGAATCTTATGTGGTTATTAATCCCGGAACTACAGGATTGAATAAAAAAGATCTTATTTCCGAAGACCAATACTTCGAAATTCTAAATACGCTTCCGTTCGATAATGATTCTTTGGATGATGATGATCCTAAAAAATTTATTGCTAAAATTGGCGGCGACGGCGTACGCAAATTGCTAAGCGAAACAAATGTTGATGCAACATTTAGAGAATTAAAAGCACGGTTAAAAAATGAAACCTCTCAACAAAAAAGAAACGATTTGTTAAAAAGATTGAGAGTGTTGGAAGCTTTTAGACCGCGTGAAGGTAAAGTGGAGAACAAACCCGAATGGATGGTTATGAGTATTATACCGGTAATTCCACCGGAATTAAGACCTTTGGTGCCGCTGGAAGGCGGAAGGTTTGCCACAAGCGATTTGAACGATCTTTACAGAAGAGTTATTATTAGAAATAATAGATTGAAAAGATTAATCGATATTAAAGCTCCCGAAGTTATTTTAAGAAATGAAAAAAGAATGCTTCAAGAAGCCGTAGACGCTCTTTTCGATAATTCACGCAGAACTACTGCGGTTAGAAGCGACGGTAACAGACCTCTTAAATCTTTAAGCGATATGCTGAAAGGAAAACAAGGCAGATTTCGTCAAAACTTACTTGGAAAAAGAGTTGACTATTCAGGCAGATCGGTTATTGTTGTGGGACCGGAACTGAAACTTCACGAATGCGGTTTGCCCAAAGATATGGCAGTTGAATTGTTTAAGCCTTTTGTAATTCGTAAATTAATTGAAAGAGGAATTTATAAAACCGTTAAAAGTGCCAGAAAAGCCGTTGATAGAAAAGAACCCGTTATTTGGGATATCCTTGAAAAATTGATTGATAGCCATCCTGTGTTATTAAATAGAGCTCCTACCTTGCATAGATTGGGAATTCAAGCTTTTCAGCCCAAATTGATTGACGGAAAAGCAATTCAATTACATCCCATGGTTTGTACGGCTTTTAATGCCGACTTTGACGGCGACCAAATGGCGGTTCACGTACCATTATCTTATGAAGCCCAGCTCGAAGCCGGATTGTTGATGCTTTCCAGCCATAATATTTTGTCTCCGCAAAACGGAAGCCCTATTGTTGTACCAACGCAAGACATTATTCTGGGATGCTATTATCTTACCAAAGTATTACCCGGGGCAAAAGGCGAAGGTTCCGTATTTAACGATACCGAGGAAGTAATTATTGCTTATGATGCAAAAGCAATTGATCTCCACGCAAAAATTAAAGTAAAAATTAACGGTGAATTTTTAGAAACAACTACCGGCCGGGTTATTTTTAACCGTATAGTGCCGGATGAAATGGGCTTCTTTAACGAATTGTTAATTAAAAAAGTGTTTAGCGGTTTCATTTATAAAATGTTTATAAAATTAGGTAATGAAGTTACCGCTAAATTCTTAGACGATATGAAAGCTTTGGGTTACAGATATGCAACGGCAGCCGGTGTTTCCATAAGTTTTAGCGATATGATTGTGCCTGATGAAAAGGAAAATTTAATTAAAGAATCGAATAAAAAAGTTGCTGCAATATTAAATGAGCACGAACAGGGATTAATAACCGACGGTGAAAGATATAATAAAATTATAGACGTTTGGACTCATACCACTAACGATGTTAGTAAATCATTAATGCAGAGACTGCGATCCGATAAAAACGGATTTAATTCCCTTCACATGATGGTTGATTCCGGCGCAAGAGGTTCGCAAGAACAAGTGCGCCAGTTGGCAGGTATGAGAGGTTTGATGATGAAACCTCAAAAAAGTTTGAAAGGACAGTCGGGCGAAATTATTGAAAATCCGATAGTTGCAAATTTTAAAGAAGGACTTAGTGTACTCGAATATTTTATTTCAACGCACGGAGCCAGAAAAGGTTTGGCAGATACCGCACTTAAAACCGCGGATGCCGGTTATTTAACCAGAAGGTTGACGGATGTGGCTCAAGACGTAATTGTTACACAGCATGATTGTGGTACAATTAGAGGCGTTTATGTCTCCGCTCTTAAAGATATTGAACTGGAACGTGAACCGCTTGCGGAAAGAATTGTTGGACGCGTTGTTCAAGAAGATGTATACGATCCTAAAACTGACGAGATGATTATTGAAGCCGGAGAATTAATTTCCGAGGAAATTGCCGAAAAAATTGACGAGGCTAATATTGATTCGGTTTATATTAGAACCGTTTTAACTTGTGAAGCAAAACGCGGTGTATGTGCAAAATGTTACGGAAGAAACCTTACTACAGGTCATCTTGTTGAAATTGGTGAAGCGGTTGGAATTATTGCAGCTCAATCTATCGGCGAGCCTGGTACGCAGTTAACATTAAGAACCTTCCACTTGGGTGGTACGTCATCTCGTATTGCCAGTCAGTCTCAAGTAGAATCTTCTGCGGAAGGTATAGTTAAATACGATAAAATTAATTATGTGGAAAAATCCGATTTCCTCGGTAAAGTAAAGGTTGTTATTGGTCGCAGAGGCTCTATCGGAATCTTCGACAACGATAACCGGCAAATTAAAAAATACGATATTCCCTACGGCGGTGAA
>JALSTI010000170.1 GCA_026983795.1 Melioribacteraceae bacterium | reverse complement strand
TTCTTCCGTCTTTATTTATAAATGCACTTTTAGATACCACTGCTGTTCCGTCTGCCGTTGTTCTTAATTGTATTAAAACCCAATCAACAACATTGGAAGGTATTGAGTTTACCGTTCTCGGATCTTCCGGATACGGTGATGTTTTGGGAATGTTATTTCCTAAATTTGCATCCATTTGATGTGAAGTTGAATTGTAAGCTCCTTCCAAAAATATTTTTACTTTTAATAATAAATTACCGCAATTATTGTTCATATTTTCCAAAGTCGATTTATATTTCGGAGCCGGAATTATGGAAGTATCTTGATTACTATATTCCAAAATCCCCCAACTACCGTATTCTGCACTGCGGGATGAGACAAAAGTATAATTCATCAACAAAAGAGGGGAATTGCCGGATTGGAATGTTCTTATCGAATCATACCAATCGTTATACAAATTATACATTTCCGGAGCTCGCTGAATATCTAATAAAGCTTTGGCATAAGAAGGAGTTTCACCTTCGGGATTAGGTAAAAGGGATTGTCCGCCTTCGTAAAAAACCAATTCTTTGTTTTTACTATGTGCAAGTGAATCAATATTATGAATATAACCCAATTCTGTCGGCCAATTTTGGCGTGCGTAAAAATCTATATCGGAAACAGTTGCCGAAGCACCTAAATTATCCAAAGCGCTTTCGCCTTGGTCCGAAAATCCGAAATAATAAGTAGCGGCAATAGCATCATAGGAATCCGGACGCATATTGTTAACAACCCGTTGAGCAACGTCAAGCCAGGAAGTTTGAACGGCAACCACTCTGGTTATTCTGTTAAGTTGTCCTGCAAATTCCTGGGTCCAATAATCCATACAGTTTTGAATGTACGGAACAATCCCTTCCGGCCAATCCGTACCAGTATCAACGCAACCGTATTGATACAACCAATTAGTTTGACCGAAATCCCAATTCCATATTTCATTACTATATTCAATATAAAGATGTCTCCCCGGCTCCAAATTATCGCGAAAATAATCTGCCATTGTGCGAATGTAATTTTCGCTAGCCGTATGAGGAACACAAATCCAACCGTCTTTATCGGTATCGTTTAACAATTTAACCATCAGTTCGTAAGGCACCCCTTTAAAATGTGTATAGGTATAATAATCCGGATTGCTCCTCGCAGACCAATCTACCATTTCATTTGGACCAATAGTATATTCATCAACTTGTCCCCAATAGTTTGTATGTCCCCAATCCATGAATCTGATTATTTTAAACTGTGTTAATCTATCAAGCCAAGGTGTATAAAAGGGTTGTGTTAAGTATGTAGTTTCCGTACCGGGTAAAAGAATTCTTATATTGTGAATAGGATTATTAACATCAGAACTATCAATAGACATTTCCATGCTTCCGGTAGTGTCCGATATATTAAGCTCAATTCTGCCCGGACTTGTTTCTTGAAAACTCTCTATTGAACCACTGAAAACTATTTTCCCTGCACCGTCATATAGAACAATGTATTTACCGAGCGGCCAATCCGACATACTTTCCCAAATTGTAGCTACTTTTTGCGGATAAGTTGAACCCGCTACCGTTTGTGGTATTTGTGTAGGGTATCCATCCGGTCGGTAGCTTAAATCTTTTGCGAAACCGCTATCCCATGTATAGGTAGTATCACCAATAGATTGAGAATGCCACTCTTGGCACTTTTTCATAACATTAACCAATTGCAAATTAGTTTCCCAAGATGCAACTCCGCTGATATTTGTTCCTATATTTAATTTGCAATCTGAGGAGAGTTGTGCAAAAAGCAAATTTGAAATTGTTAGGAATAATATTGTTAATCTGTGAATTTTTATATAATAGAATTTATTTACCTTCATCTATAATTTTCCTATTTAATATTCATTTTGCTTATACAAATAATATTATACTTTCAGTATTAATATCTAATAAATATAATTTCTTAATATACTTTATTTAATTATTTAATTGAACTTTTGAAGAGCTCATAACATCAAGATGATTTCTATGCTTTATGATTATATAATATTGTCCGGGATCGGCAACCAATCTTATAGTAGTAGTTGTACCGTCGTCCGCTACAATCCATCCGTTATTGTTTAAGAATGCACTGTGCGATGTAACCGCTGCTCCGTTTGCCGTTGTTCTTAATTGCACCAAAACCCAATCAACAATATTAGATGGAATGCTTTGTACGGTTCTCGGATCTTCGGGATACGGTGATGTTTTGGGAATATTACTTCCTAAATTTGCATCCATTTGATGGGAAGTTGAATTGTAAGGTCCTTCCAGAAATATTTTTGTTTGAAGAAGAACGGTATTTCTATATTCATAACTGCCCAAATCTATTGTGGTGTTTTCAATACGATTCATTTTATCCAAATCGTAATTACCGGCATCGACTGAATTGTCGCCTATATTTATTGCCGGAGAGCTACTTTGCAAATGGAAATCATTATTATTAATATCAACAAACATAGGATTGGAAAATAAACCGTGCGAATCATTTCCCGTATTGTTCCTGTAAGTTGAAAATTCAAAGTACTCATTATTTTTCCAAACCCAAGTACTGTTATTTGCT
>JALSTI010000169.1 GCA_026983795.1 Melioribacteraceae bacterium | reverse complement strand
TGAGATTGGTTACAATGGCAACGGATTTTTTTATGATAATGAAAAACCTGTCCACAAAGAATTTTTAAATCCTTTTGCAGCTGCAAACAGATTGGTTACGAATAAAGAATTTATTGAATTTATTGAATCCGGTGGATATAAAAATTCTGTACTTTGGTTGTCCGATGGAATTGCAACGGTCGAACAAAATAATTGGGAAGCTCCGTTATATTGGCAAAAGGTTGACGGTGAATGGATGAATTTCACTTTAAATGGATTTCGTAAAGTGAATCCCGCAGAGCCGGTAACACATATTTCTTACTACGAAGCGGATGCGTTTGCAAGATGGGCAAATTCCCGTTTGCTTACCGAAGCCGAATGGGAAGTGATTTCTCAAACAGAAAAAGTCGAAGGTAATTTTGTTGAGAATGAAAACTTTCATCCTGTTCCATTAAAAGAAACAATTGATGATCATAAAATAAATCAACTTTTCGGAGATGTTTGGGAATGGACACAAAGCCCTTATACTGCTTATCCGGGTTATAAAACACCGCCGGGTGCAATCGGCGAATATAACGGAAAGTTTATGTCGAATCAAATGGTATTGCGCGGCGGTTCTTGTGCAACGTCTATAACTCATATAAGAAATACATACAGAAATTTTTTCCCGCCTAATGCAAGATGGCAGTTTACGGGAATCAGATTAGCAAAAGATTTATAAGGAAAAACCATGGAAACAATTTTGGAAAGCAACAAAACTTTATTAGATGAAATCATAGCCGGACTCTCAGCCGAAAGGAAATCGCTCCCGAGCAAATTATTTTATGATGAATACGGTTCGAAATTATTCGATCAAATATGTGAATTAAAGGAATATTATTTAACGAGAACCGAACAACAGATTATGATGGATAATATTTCCGGGATAGTAGAAGCGATTCCTAAAAATTCACTTTTAATAGAGTTTGGCAGCGGCAGCAGTACTAAAACCAGACTTTTGTTAGATAGGATAAAACACTTGAGCGGATATGTGCCTATTGACATTTCCGAAGAACACCTGCATAAATCAGCGGAAAAGTTAAGAAAAGAATATCCCGGCTTGGATGTTTATCCGTTGGCAGCGGATTATACAAAACCATTGAGACTTCCGAAGATTTCAAGAGATGTTGAACATAGAATAACATACTTCCCAGGTTCCACAATTGGAAACTTTACCAATACTCAAGCAAAGGAATTTTTAACCGTTATTGCAGAGGAATGCGGTATTGGAGGTGGACTGATTATAGGTTTTGATTTGATAAAGGACCGGAATGTATTGCTGGCGGCTTACAATGACAAAGAAGGAATTACTGCTAAATTTAATTTGAACATATTAAGAAGACTAAATAAAGAATTCGGTACGGATTTTAATATTGAATCATTCAAACATAATGCAATTTTTAATGAAGAGGAAAGTAGAATTGAAATGCACCTGATTAGTCTTGAAGATCAAACCGTCCGGTTAGGGGAAGAAAAATTTTATTTTAATAAAGGTGAAACAATTCTTACCGAATATTCACATAAATATACTATAGAAGGCTTTAAAGAACTTGCACAAGATTATTTTACAATTAAAAAATATTGGACTGATGAAAATAATTACTTTTGCATTGCGTATCTTGAAGTAAAGTAGAAAGTAGAAAGTATAAAGTAAAGTTGAGATGGCAAAGAAAACAAAAACAGCCGGATCAAAAGGATTTGTAAAAAAAGTATTTTTTAAATTTCTTATACCGGTTTTATTTAGTTTTTTAATGTATTCACTTTTAATAGTTTTGATGTTTAAATGGATAAACCCTCCGACAACAGCATTCATTCAAAATACCGCTAGGAATACAAAGTTATTAAGAACAAATTTTGATGTTAGCGAAATAAAATGGGTAGATTTCAATAAAATCTCTAAAAATGTTGTCCTTGCAGTAATTGCTTCCGAAGATCAAAAATTTTTATCCCATCACGGATTTGATGTAACGGAAATTGAAAAAGCTATTCAAGATAAAATAAAAGGTAAGCGATTGCGAGGCGCCAGTACAATCTCTCAACAAGTGGCTAAAAATTTATTTTTGTGGTCGGGTAAAGATTATTTTAGGAAATTGGCAGAATCTTATTACACATTATTGTTAGAATTTTTTTGGAGTAAGCGTAGAATTATTGAAGTATACTTAAACATTGCCCAATTTGGAAAAAATGTTTACGGGGTGGGAAAAGCTTCCAAATTATTCTATCACAAACCCGCTTCAAAATTAAACAAATATGATGCTGCACTTCTTGCGGCGGTTTTACCGAATCCCGTTAAGTTTAAAATCAACAATCCGTCAAAATATTTGAGATTAAGAGAAAAGGAAATAATGGATCAAATGTATCAATTGGGCGGAATTAGTTTTATTAAAAGATTGTATTGATTTCTTCTTTAATATATAACATCTATATTGCAAGGAATCCGGTTTAATTTAATTCCTGATATATTAAAATTGTAATATAATTTGTTTTTTATAATTACGGATTTAGGTTTTTTATTCAAGAAGTTTTTAATGATAATTCCGCCGGCAGGTTTATCCAATTTGCCCCAGATTTGTATTCTATATTTTTTAGTCCCGGTTTTTTTAACTGAATAATTTACTTCTCCATAATAAGTCGGCAAGTTCTCAATTTCAATTCCTTTGGGATCGTCAACCCATTCTTTTTTCAAACCGGAGCAAAGAATCAAAGCATCGTTTAATTCATCCTCGTAGGCAAAAAATGTTCTAAATGAATTTATAAAATCGGATCCAATCCAAGTATGAGGCATATCGCCAATAAACTTAGGAGCCCGTTTATCTTTCCATACAACTTCAGCCCATTCATTCCAGTTTTTTGGTCTCCTGTACTGCATAAAAAAATCCAGCAGCTCAAACGCTTTATCTTTCATTCCCATTATATTAAATGTCCCAACGGTTCTTACTTCGTAAGGAGTGAAATTGATCCAATTGTCGTTCGCTAATCTTTCTTCGAAGAAATTGTAATATTTGCTGAACGTATTATGCAATAAAAATTGTGGCAGAAGGTTTGTTTCGTTGCAAGGATAAATTGCTACTGTAGTGGAAGTAGGATCGAAATCTCCCAACTCAACACTTCCGGGAATGAAATTTATATTATGTAACTTTGCAGAGAGTTTAATTGAGCTGTAAAAATTTGTTCTAAAAGTATTGGCCATATTTTTATAACTGGAAGCTAAGGAATGATAACCAATAACCGAAGCGATTTTTGCGGCATCTTTTAAACCGAGCAAAACAAAAAAGTCATCCCAATAAGAATGTTCGGGATGAGCGGAGTAACCTTCGTGACTAATTGATTCGGGCACAAGACCGTAAAATGCTCTTAATAATCTGTCATCTCCAAATTTATATTTTTGAAGGGACCCCTTTTTAATCAGGCTCTGAAGATAGTCAACCGACCTTCGAACATAAGAGAAATTATTTCGTAAAAACGTAGTGTCTCTTGTGAACGCAAAGTATTGGTAAATCAGATAGATAAATTCACCGTTACTGTCATTTTCATCAACGGGATCGGCTCCACGGCTATCAACAACGCAAGGAACTTTCCCGGATGGGAATAGATATTCTTTGTACCACTCAATAAAATCACGTACTTCTTTTTTAATCCCGAATCTTAGTAATGCGGCGGATGTTAATGATCCATCCCTAATCCAGGACCTCTCGTATGATCTTGAGCCAGGCTGCAAAGCGCTGCTATCCCGGTTAATTAAAATGTAAGCAAGATTTGATTTCAAAGTGTTCAAGTATTCAGTTGCTGGTTTGGGTAAATTGATTTTAACATGATTAATCTTCGTATCCCAATATTTTGAAACTTTTTGTAATAAACTTTTGAATTGAAAATTATTTCTGAGCCCGGTTGTTAAATCTTGTTTGAATTTATCGGGATAAAAAGGGATAAGCAATGTAAGTTGCTTTGCAGTTTTTGGTTGAAGAACAAAATTATAGCTAATTACTAGGGATGAGAAACCGTTTGATTCAATATTTGAGTTATTAAATTGAAATTTGCTATTAATTAAAAGATTATATAAGCTTAAGTTATTAAAATCTAAATATTGGATATTGCTTGGTTTTGTTAACGGTATAATCTTTTTATTGTTAATAGATATTAAATTTTCGTTTGCAGTTATCTTACTGATTTTTGAAACCCCGCCTTCAAAATTAAGCGACTGCCAAGGAGGATTTACCTGAAAAGGTCTTACGGTTAAATATAAAGTTATTGAATGTTTAATATCAGCTTCGTTTAGTAAATTATAATGGAGGTAAAGATAAGAATTGCCCGGTTGCCCATCGGTTAAAGCGGTAATAGTTAATTGTATACTGTCTTTTTTCCATTGAACAGAAGGGATTGGCAAGTAATTATTTTTCAACTTTTGATTTTTCCGTACGTCATTCCAATTAAAAACTTTTCCGTCTACTTTTAAAAACGGTTCAATCGAAAAACTTTGTTTGTCAACTTCCACCATTCCGTCTTCATTAATTAAAGCTTCCTTGCGATCGCCGTTTACGCCTGCCACAGTCCAATAAGTCTGCTCATCATATAAATATCTTGGGTAATAACCTTTGGGATAATCTTCCGCCACTCTTTTGAAAAAATAATTATCATCCTCATAAAAATGATAATCTTCAAATTCTATTTCTTGTATTCCAACTTGTTTTGTAAGCTCAGTTTTAAGTAAAAGAATTTTGAGAAATTTAGTTGTAAGATTTTTTAGTTGAATATAACTGATCCTTCTGTTGTTATTATTTATAACGGTTAGTGTATCCCATTCCGTTTGATTTGTTGAAGCTAATATTCTAAAATTTTGCGGAATGTTTAATGAATCCCAATATATAACTAAACCGCCAATTTCTTTATTATAACCAAAATCAAAGACTAAAAATTCTAATTTATTTTTATTTGATACACTTATCCATTTAGTGTTTGAAATTTTATCTAAGACATTCGATGGAAAGTTATCCCTAAAAAATGTGGAAGCATAAACTTTGATTTTAGGTATAATTGTTGGAGGAGGTGGTAATTTTACGAAGGATAAAGAATCAATAAAAATTTTACCTTTTCCGCCTTTTGCCGAAGATATTGTGATTTCAATTTTACCAATTTTCGATAAATTTTTATTTTTAGCCGGACCCCAAGCAAAAGTTATATCCCTTTTTTTTATAATTATTTTTGTCCATTTTTTGGGGAAGTTGAAATTCCGTTTAATATTCCACCAAACATTATTTCCGGCAGAATCTAATAACTTGAATTCCAAATTGTTAGCTGGTAATATTCCTTTTAAATAGAAAGAGAATTCAAAATTATCGGATAGGTCCAGTGAAATATTTTTCTGAATACCACCGTAACCTGTTCCATGTACAAAATTAATATCAAATTCAATTGATTTCCTGTTAAAGATATTAGCAATTTTAACTGATGCTTCAACACCATCCGATTTTACTATTCGCCAATTTTTTGTGGAGTTGGACTTATCCAGTAAAGTTTGTTGTGCAATTAAAGCAGATGATAATAAAAAGAAAAGCAGAACTAAAAATAATAGGTGTACATATTTTAACAACATTTAGAAGCTCCAGACTTATTTAAATGTAATCATTTACATAAATTTACATAATTATAATAGAAAGAACAGATGAAAACAGTTAATTGAAACATTGTAAATACTCAATGAACAAGGCATAAAACATAACAAATAAAATAAATTTGATAAAAAAAATCTAAATCATGCTTGAATTATTGTCTAAATATAACTAATTTGGAAATAAAAATGTAAGCGTTTACAGAAATATTATGTCAGTAACAATCAAAGAAATAGCCGATCGTGCCCATGTATCAATTGCAACGGTTTCCCGCGCATTGAATAATAATCAGAATGTTAAAAAAAGCACAAAAGAATTAATTCAAAAACTTGCGAAGGAATTAAATTATACCCCGAATTTTGTGGCACGTACTTTGGTTAAGAAAAAAACAAATGTCATTAGCATTATCTTACCCGAGGTAGGCGGAGAATTTTTCCCCGAAATTATTAAAGGTGTTGATCAAATTGCGTATAGGAATAATTATCATTTGGTTGTGGCCAGTTCACACAGTGAACGAAATACCGTTGAATCGATTTTAAATTTTATGGCTCAAAGTTTAGTTGACGGTGTTATTTTAATGGTTCCTTCCATCAGTAACCAACTTAAAGAAATTTTAGCAACAAAGAAATTCCCTATAGTTGTGATTAACGGATATAATAAAGTTGAAAGTGTTGACTCTGTTGGGATAGACAATTTTCAAGGAGCATATTCAATGACTGATTATCTTATTAATAAAAAAGGTTACAAAGATATTGCATTTATCAGAGGACCTTCAATTAATTCGGATGCGGAACAAAGAAAGTTGGGTTATCTTGCCGCTCTTAAAGATAATGACATCGAATATCAGGATGATTGGATAATTAATGGCGACTTTACCATTAAAGGGGGAGAGCTCGCTTGCAGTAGATTATTAAGCCTTATTAAAAAACCTAAAGCAATCTTTGCAGCTAATGATATGATGGCTGCAGGATGTTATAAAGTAATTAGTTCATTAGGATTAAAAATACCGGAAGATGTTGCGGTTGTTGGCTTTGATCATATTTCGTTATCGGAATTCTTAACTCCAAAATTAACTACGGTACATGTTCCGACAGACGAAATTGGGAGAACGGCGGCAAAGTTGTTATTTAAAATATTAAATGATGATGAGAATCACGAAGTCCAACATCGTAAAATTACAACGGGAATTATTATTGGTGAATCATGTTAAAAATAATAAAACTAAATGGAGGTAGTATGAAAAAGTATTTTCAATTATTTAATATTTTAATATTTACATTCTTTTTTGCTTTTGCAATTAAAGTAAATGCTCAAGGTATGCAGGACCCCTCTGCATTGATGGTGCATACAACTACCGACACAATGGTTCTGGACGGACAGTTAAATGAGTCCGACTGGTCGGCTGATCTTCCCCAATTGATGTTTAAAATCGGAGGAACTCCGGCAGGAAATAATTTTACTCCTACAGGTTTTGCTATTGTAAAACCTGAATATAAAGATACTTCTACCTGTTTTGTTAAATTTCTTAAAAAAGGTTCGTATTTATATATTGGTTTAAAATCCGATGATAAATATGTAACAAGATTTGGCGATAGCTGGGAAGGCGACGGTTTATTTATGAAGATAGAAGATGGTACAGGTGAATTAAAAGAGTATAAGTTATATTTCAACGGTACGGGAACAGATCCGGATATGGTTTTTGAAACTAACGGACCGGCCGGATCTGAAGGCGTTGGATATAAAATGCCCGGTACTATTGTTCATGATTCTACAAACGTTGATAGCGGTTATACCGCAGAATTAAAACTGGATTTAACAAGTTTGGGATTAGATTCCTCTTCAGCTATTCATGTGCTTATAAATATTTTTGATCCCGATAACTACAGTGACAGTACAACAGCTTGGGGACCAAACGGTAATTATGCAAAACAATGGTGGGGAAGTGAGTGGGGACCCGAAACAAGAACCCTTTTACTTGACAGTACAAATATTGACCCTATGTCTTTACCTGTATATAGAGTCAGCGATTCGATTACGATTGATGGTATGTTGGATGAAGCCGACTGGTCTGAAGATGTTCCACGGTTGAAATTTAAAATGGCAGGTGTTCCTTCTAATAATGTTTACATGCCTACAGGTTATGCGGTGGTTAAACCTCCATACAATGATGTTTCGACTTGTGAAGTTAGATTTTTACATGATGATTCAAATTTGTATATAGCACTTAAATCAAACGATCAATCGGTTTGTAAATTTGGTGATAGTTGGGAAGGCGACGGATTGTTTATGAAAATAGCAGATAATAACGGTGATCAAAAGGAATATAAATTATATTTCAATGCTACGGGAACTGATCCTGATATTGTGTTTGAGACAAATGCACCTGCCGGTTCGGAAGGTGCAGGGTACAAAATGCCGGGGACGGTTGTCAATGATACTTCCGGAGTTGATAGCGGCTATACAGCCGAGCTGAGAATAGATCTAAACAGCTTGGGATTAACAAATCCTTCTTCGGTTCAAGTCTTAATAAACATCTTTGACCCCGATGGTTATAGCGACGGTGACCCGGCTTGGGGTGAAGTTGGTAGTTATGGAAAACAATGGTGGGGAAGTGAATGGGGTCCGGATACAAGAACTTTGACTCTTGAAGATAAATTAGTGGATGTGAAATCCGATCTGTCCAAAATACCTAATAGTTTTTCCTTGCAACAAAATTATCCTAATCCTTTTAATCCTACTACCACTGTGAATTTCAATCTGCCTGTAAGGTCTGATGTTAGGCTAGAGGTTTACAATTTGCTCGGACAAAAAGTACTTACTCTCTTAAATCAAAAATTGAGTGTTGGAAATCATTCTGTTAATGTTAATGCCGCATCATTATCGTCAGGCGTTTATTTCTATAGAATTGATGCGCAAGGAATTGACGGTAGTCATTTTGTGAAAAGCAAAAAGATGGTTCTGCTTAAATAATTAAAGTTAAATATATCGAAAACGGGAAAATTAAATTTTCCCGTTTTTCTTTTTAATAGTACTAACAATTCCATTTTAGAAATAATAATTATGGCAAAATTTTCCACAAAGTATGGTTATTTTACAAATGACGGTTCCGAATATGTAATCACTACTCCAAAAACACCAAAACCTTGGATAAATGTTATTTCAAACGGTGAATACGGATTTACAATTTCTCAAAGCGGAAGCGGGTTTAGCTGGAAAACACACTCTGAATTTAACCGAATTACCAGATGGCATCAAGATTTAATTAAAGACGATTGGGGTAAATATATTTTTATACGCGATAATGATTCCGGGGAAGTTTGGAATCCTGCCTGGATGCCGACTAAAACCCCTCTGGATTTTTATGAATGCAGGCACGGACTTGGTTACACAACAATTAAGAGTGAATTCAAGGGAATTCAGGTTGTTTTAACGTTATTCGTACCGCTTAATGAAAACCTTGAAATTTGGAATGTGCACATTAATAATTTTACAAACAAGAAAATTAATCTTTCTTTAATTACGTATTTTGAATGGGTATTAGGATCATCTAACGATTTTCACAGGGAATTTCACAAACAATTTTTGGAAACAGAATATTCCGAAAAGTTAAATTCATTGCTTGCTACAAAAAGATTATGGGACATCCCTTTAGGAGATAAAGGTCATTGGAATATCGATTATAGATATACCGGATTTATCAGTTGTGATAAAGAGATTGAATCTTATGAAGGTGATAAAGAAACATTTATCGGCCAGTATAATTCACTTACCAATGCAAAGGCGCTTAAACGGAAAAGCTTATCAAATACTACTGGTTCTTATTATGATTCCATTGGCTCGCTAAAAGTAGATATCCGGATTGAACCAAATCAGAATGAAAACATTAACTTTTTTCTGGGACTCGCAAAAGCTAAAAATGAAATTAAATCCCTACTGTCAAAATTTAATTCAAATGAAAAAGTACTTAATGAACTAAATAATATTAAAAAATTCTGGAAAGAATTATTAGAACCGATGGAAATAGATACTCCCGACCAAGCCATGAATATAGGGGTAAACCGATGGTTCCGGTACCAGGCTATATCCGGTAGAATATGGGGAAGAACAGCTTTTTATCAACAGAGTGGCGCTATTGGTTATAGAGACCAATTACAAGACAGTTTAGTATTTTTACCGGTTAAACCAGAATTAACCAAAAAGCAAATTTTGTTGCATGCAGAACATCAAATGAAAGACGGAAGCGTTCTGCATTGGTGGCATCCAATTACGGATACAGGATTAAAAACTGAAATGACCGACGACTTGCTTTGGTTGCCTTTTGTTACTATACAATATATTAACGAAGTTGGTAAGATTGATATACTATACGAAAAAATTCCTTTTTATGATGAAACCGATAAATCTGTAAGTTTATTTGAGCATTGCATGTTAGCAATTGAAAAAGTTTTGTCCAGAAGGAGTAAGCGGGGTTTAGCGCTCATTGGTGCAGGCGATTGGAATGACGGATTAAGTGCGGTGGGCCTTGAAATGAAAGGTGAATCTATATGGTTAACTGAATTTCTCTTTTATGTTATCGAAAAGTTTATCCCGTTCGTTGAAAAGATGGGAATGGACAAGAAGAAACTAAAGTTAGAAAAGGAAAAGAAAAATCTAAAAAGCGCTTTTGAAAATTATGCGTGGGATGGAAAATGGTATTGGCGGGCTTCAAAAGATTCGAGCGAAAAATTAGGAAGCAAGGAATCAGTTGAAGGAAAAATTTATCTTAACCCTCAAACATGGTCTGTAATTAGCGATATATCGGCTGGAGATAAATCTGAATTGGCAATGGAAGCTGTAAAAAAATATCTATTAAAGGATAATGGTCCTTTACTTTTGTACCCTGCGTATTCAAAATCGGATAAATATATTGGATATCTTTCCCGTTATGCTGCAGGTAGACGCGAAAACGGGGGAGTTTATTCACATGCTGCCACATGGGCTATTTGGGCTTTTTGTAAACTTAATGATGTACATAATGCGTTAGCAGTTTACAAAAAATTGAATCCGATTATTGCCGGAATGGATCCGGATAAATATGTAGCCGAACCTTATGTAATGCCCGGTAATATTGACGGTCCCGATTCGCCGAATTATGGTATGGCGGGATGGACGTGGTACACGGGTTCGGCTTCTTGGTTTCAAAAAGTTATTGTCGATTGGATATTAGGAATCCGCTCAATTTATGAAGGACTTGTTATTGATCCTAAAATACCTGAGGATTGGGAGAATTTTAAGATTAAAAGGACCTTTAGAGGAACAATATATATTATTGAAATCCAAAATAAAAATCACGGTTGTTGTGGAATACAATATATGGAAGTTGACGGAAAGGAAATTACAGGAAATTTAATAAAACCTTATTCTGAAAAATCTGTGGTAAATGTTAAAGTAGTTTTAGGTCAGTTTTCTACAGTTGAGTAATTCAATTAAGATATCGCTAAATGGAACCTGGTATTATATCCTTGATTCCAAAATGAATAAGTCATTTGCCCAAGTCTCACAACTCATCAAAAGTAATTCATTTGAAGGAAGAATTCATATCCCGTCCAATTGGCAGTTGAGTGGTATTAAAGAGTATTCCGGTTCCATCTGGTTTATAAAGCAATTTAAGATAAACTTAGATAATAATAATTATCATTTATCAATAATTAAATTTTTAGGAATTGATTATTTTGCAGATATTTGGTTAAATGATAAATATGTTGGTCATCATGAAGGTTATTTCCAAAAATTCTTATTTGATATTTCGGATGCCGTTAAACAGAATGAACGGAATTTATTAGTAGTAAAAGTTACCTCACCAAGGGAAGAACCAGGAAAAGTATGGCCTAATAAAAAAAAATTGATAAAAGGAATTTTTAACCATCACGATTGTCGCCCGGGTGGTTGGAATTTAAAAAACGGGCAAGACCAAAACACGGGAGGTATTTGGAATAATGTTGAATTATTTTTTACAAAGTCATCTTTTTTAACTGATGTAAAAATACAACCGGCTGTAAATTTGAAAAATAAAACGTCAAAATTGTCCGTTAAACTTTTTATCCTCTCTAAAAATAAAATCTCAAAAACAAATATTAAGCTTGAAGTTACTTCTCCAAAGGGAACAAGAAAGATTTATAATTATAAAACGAATCTTAAAAAAGGTAAGAACATTATTGAGATTGCTTTAATTTTAAAAGATATAATTCTTTGGTGGACGTGGGATGTTGGAAAACCCAATCTGTATAAGATGAAAATATCTTCAATGGAATTTAACGGGGCACAACAAAACTTTGGACTCAGAATTGTAGAATTAGA
>JALSTI010000168.1 GCA_026983795.1 Melioribacteraceae bacterium | reverse complement strand
CCATATTAACTGCGGTCAGCAATGTTTTTGAAGCAAAAAATCCTGTTCCTACCTGCATAATTTTGGAAGGATCAATTTGTTTTGCCACAATTTCTTTTTCTTCTAATACTCTCATGTCAATCCACTTTTTTATAAACTTTATAAATTGTAGTCAATTAAGACATTTGGAACATACTAATCGACTCGGGCATTTCCGACTCGATTTCCATAACTTCACTTTCGCTCAACCGGAAATCCAAAGCTCCTATAATTCCGTCAATCTGATCGGGTCTGCGTGCACCAACAATTGCACCGGTTACCGAAGGAAGCCGGAGCGCCCATGCAATTGCAGTTTCAGCAGCAGTTCTGCCATGCCTTCCGCCAATTTCTTTAAGCAATTCAACAAGTTCAAGATTTTTAGTTAAGTGAGGTTCCTTAAAAGCCGGATTAATGTGTCTCCGCCAATCTGTTTCATGAAGAGCTTCAATACGATCGCGGGTCATCTTGCCGGACAGCAATCCGTTATGCAAAGGAGAATATATTATTGTACCAATATTATTTTGTTCACAGAAAGGAAGAATCTCTCCCTCTATATCTCTCATCAGCATTGAGTAAGGCGGTTGAAGTGATGTTATTGGTTCGATTTTATGTGCCCGTTGCATCTGTTGAACACTAAAATTTGAAACACCAATTGCACGTACTTTCCCCTGCTCTTTTAATTCGGCAAGGGTTGTCCAGGCTTCTTCAATCCCTTGATTTTCTGTACTTCCAAAAGGCCAGGCGGGAGCATGAACCTGGTAAAGATCAATTACATCTATGTTTAACCTGCGTAAACTGTCTTCCACCTCTTTACGTATTGATTCAGCTTTCAGACTGTGACTGAAGTTCATATTTTCATCCCAGACAAAACTGCACTTTGTGAAAACATAAGGTCGCTGAGTGCTTCCAATATCTTTCAGTGCATGAGCAACAACCATTTCAGAGTGACCGAAACCATAGATTGCTGCCGTATCAATCCAATTAATGCCGCTTTCAATCGCGTGCCTTATAGTAGCAATAGAATGTTTATCATCCTGCGGACCCCAACCCATAGGACCTTCGCCTCCAATTGCCCAAGTGCCCAGTCCTACCGGAGTGATCAGTAAACCGGAGTGGCCTAATTTTCTTAATTTCATCTTTATTTCCAATATTTAATTTTAATTGATTATTAATTATGAACCCGGAGGAGGCAAAGGAACCGAAGCATAATCCGGATTTTCACTTTTTGTAGCACAACTTGTTATTATTCCAATTAAAGAGTAAAATAATATATATTTAAATAATAGTTTCATTGTTTAATTTCTATTTAAAGTTATTATAACTTATTTGTCTTTATTCCATAATTGCATTTGTTGTATTTGAAGTTTTCCCTCCGTGATCTCCGATCAATAACCATTTGCCATTTTTCTTCATTAGTATGTCAGTCCACCTGCCGGAGCTTGGAGTCTTTTTCCCGGTTTTAATGTTCTTATTTAATTGTCCGTAATAATAATGGACAAAAGCAAAATCACCTTTAACCCAAATAGTTAACGGAGTGAGAGTGTAAAGAACCGTAGAGTTATTTTTTAAGTCTTCTCTTATCCACTTACTTGTATTTGCCTTATTTTGGGGTACTTTTGATTGATTGTTCCAACCTTTGTAACTTTCATCAAAATAGGAAAGAAAACCATCCGCATCACCTTTGGAAGGAACTTCCCAGTATTTTTGAACACCGGCCCATACTTCTTTTTGTTCACTGCTCCATTGTTGAGCAAAAACATTGCAGAAAGTAGTGATGATCAATAAACTTACAATAACACTTATTTTTTTTAGATTTTTCATCTTAATTCTCCTTTGAGATAATTAAAAAAATTACAGTTAACCTACTTATTTCCCTTCAGGTTTTGGTTTCATCTCCATCTGCTGTATTTGAGGTTTCATCTCAATCTGATAAAGCTCAAACCTTTTAGTCCCTGTATTTTTCGGCAAGTGTGTTTGCGCAGGCAGCCATATAACCTGACCGGCTTTAACTGTTGTAGTCTTAGTTTTTCCATCCGGGAAAGTAAATTTCACCTTTCCGTTGGTTATAAAAATTGCCAATCCTTCCGGATGGTGGTGCATAACCGATTTCTCTCCGGGTCCGTAAGAAATATGCAAGACACGCATTTGAGAATTTTCGAAGACTACTTTATAGTGATTGGAATCTACTTTGGCTGCGTCTTGAGCAATTGCCGATCCTGCTGAAAAAATTACTATGATCAGAATAAGCAATAAATTGTTTTGTTTAATTCTTAATACACTTCTCATATTCAACCTCTTTTATTTTTATCACATTACAGTTAATCAACCTATTTACTTTTTGTATATGCAAGGTCGGGTCTCATGGTCCCATTTTTATGCTCGAATTTTTGCGTAATGGAAAAAGTTTTCTTCAATAATACCTTTTGTTCATCACCCAAGATTTTATCAATTTTATCAGATTCTATTGCCCAGGATGCTCTGTCTTTGAATGGAGCCACAAAAAGCACCATTGGTGATTCCGTACCAAGATCTCCTAAATAAACTCTATAGCCATCCTTAATATTATATTTTGCATAAAGATCCTTCCACTCTTTTAATATTTTCATCATTTCGGCTTCTTTTCCGGGAATTATATATAAATAATCAAAATGTCTGAAGTTTAATCCCTCTTTCGGATCGAGACCATACTTGGGGATATATGAGAGATCATTGCGTAAACGAAGAACAAAATTTTTATGACTGTCGTAACAATCATCAAACATTTTTAAAGCATTATTAAAATTTTCCTTACCTATTTTATTAATCATCTCACCAGACATTCCAAAATGTTTCGCGAGTCCTTCATAATCATTTACCGGTATAACAGCGCTGTATGTAAAATATTCTTGTTGAGCAACTGAAAAGGACATTTCATCAACGTTATGTTTTGCCAATAAATCTCTAAAATTCTTTAAAGCACTCTCGTATTTCCCGGCCATGTGCGGATAAACTTTATCTTGATGAATTAAAAATAAAGATGTGTTATTTGGTTTATCTTGCGCAACTAATATTCCCGAAGTAATTATTAGAAATGTTAGTAATGATATGAATTTATTTAAGTTTCTCATGAAGCACCTCCAATTAGTTTATATTTATATATTGTTTGTTGAACTATGTTTTTCTGAACATTGCAGAAAAATACATGTAAGCCGTCTTTCAGTTTCCATCTTGTTTAACTAAAACCGTACTTGCCCTACCGCTCTGAGTTTTCCACAATCGTCTGTAATCATAATTTAAGATTGAACTTTGCTGAGTACATTCAGCATTGCCGTGGAAGTATCTGTATGGTGATGAATCATCTTCCACTGTCCGTCTTTAAGCTGATAAATGTTAGTAACCCTATTGTCTACTTTAACCTCATTTCCGGCAAGTTTAAATTCACCGGTTTCAGAACCAATCTCATATGCCACATCTCCGACAACACGAATTACCTGATCCTTCAATCCGAATTTAGCATCTGAAGCAATTCCGGCAACTTGATCGAATGAATTATTTACTGCTGCCCAACCAAGATCCCGACCATCAATTGGATGCATTGCAGTTACGCTTTCATCTTGCAGCCAAATTCCTCTCATTTTACCGGTTATACCATTTCCCATATCATTCAAAGCATTATAGAATTTCTTTGATACTCTGCGAACATCTTCTTCTTTTGACATTTGTATTTTCCTTATATTTTGATTTGTAATTAATTTTATTAGAAATTATTTATCCACCTGTTAAAACTTTCGTTTTCCTGACCGCTTTTATAATGCCAATCAGGTTTTAATCTTAAACCGGATCTATCACGCCAGACAAAATTTAAAGCGGCATCAATATCCGATATATTGGTAACAATCAGTAGATGCAGTTTATAAGCACCTATTGTTTTTGTGTTCAGATTCACATTAATATTCTGTGAGATTAATGTATCACGGATTATTTCCGCTTGACGGACATCGTAAGTAGCCCATACAATACCGTTTTTACCATTTATTAAATCCATTTCCTCAAAGCAAAAAGTAATTTCTATGGAACTACCAAAAGGAATTCGAGGTGGATCTTCATCGCTTATTTGATACCACGAAATGTACTTTCCAGATTCCAATTCTATTCTTCCTATATTTGTATATATTCCTTGAAGTCTTATCATTAAATGTGTCATCTGCCGGTTTCTTTAATTAAATGTTTGTCGAATATCCATATCGATTATTTATTCAGGTTTATCAAGCATCCTTAGCATTATAACATTAAGTATTACCTTGAGCGCATCCTTCTAAAAAATAAATCTCAGGCGGTTCGGTTACACCTGCTTTCCCCATTGCCTCTCTCAGTTCTGAACTTGCAAAAAAGTTCCGAGCATTATCTAAGTTATCATATTCAACAAGTGCCATCACATTGTTAGGATCGTCATCCATATGAAATATCTGATAAGACTTCTCACCTCCCGTTCTGCGAGCATCAACAAAATCATCAAACGCAGATTTCCAGGTAGAATAATCTTGAACTTTATGTCGAACTATTACATGTGCCATTTTTCCTCCTTGCATTAGTTTTGTTATTAATGTTATTTTATATTAAAAATGAATGAGACATTTTTAATTTTTTAAAAGCTGCCATTAACCGGAATCACTGTTGCGTAAATATTGCTTTAGGAAAATAAAATTCTGAGTCGGTTAAATCTTGTACATTTGACGCAAATGTTAGGACTTTTTAATCAAATAGCCGAAATTCATTTGTATTTGTTATTAATTGTTTTCCCGGATCGTAAATAACTTGAAAGGCTTGCAGATAAAAATAATATTTTATAATTCTAAAATATTATAAGTCAATGATTTAACAAACAATGATTTAACAAACTTAGTTAAGAAGCAGGTTGCAGAAACTGTGCTTATGTATGTAAATAAAACATAAAATATTATTGTAACTTTTATGCAGGCTGCTTTTTAAATTCGGAAGGAGTTTTACCAAATTGGGTCTTGAATACCCTTGTAAAATATGATTGGTCGTTAAATCCCACCATGTAACAGATTTCGGCTACGGATCCTGCATTCTGTTTTAGAAGACTTGCCGCTCTTTCCAATCGCATTGAACGTATTAGTTGACCTGCAGGCTGGTCAATTAAAGCGTGTAATTTTCTGTTTAATTGGGAAACACTCATATTAACGTTCCCGGCAAGAAGACTTACACCGAATTGATCATTTTCAAAATTGGATTCAATATTTTTCAAAACTTTATTCATAAAACTTTGATCTACCGAAGTTACCGATATTTCGGAGGGACTAATTTTTGTAGCGGAGCTAAACTTTTTACGTAATTGTTCTCTTTGATAAATCAAACTTTCAACTCTTACTAGTAATTCTTTAGCACTGAATGGCTTTGTTAAATATGCATCGGCGCCGGTTTCCAATCCTTCAATCTTATTATCAAGCGAAGCTTTTGCAGTTAAAATTACAATAGGAATATGGCTTGTTTTTTCATTCTGCTTTATCTCTTTACAAAACGCAAAGCCATCCATTTTAGGCATCATTAAATCCGAAATTATTAAATCGGGAATTACTTTTAATGATTCCGTCAAACCCTCAACTCCGTTTTCCGCTTCCAAAACAGTATAGCCGGCTTCAAGTTGTTCACGAATATATGAACGTATATGAAAATTATCTTCTACAATCAAAATAATTCTGCCAGTCGATTTCTTTTCCTTGTTCTCTTCTACTTCTACCGTTTGTGTTTCTTCATGAAACTCCGTTTCTAAATTGGTATTAAGTTTTCTTTTATTTATTAACAGGTTTGTTGAATTTAATTGTTTATTCCTATTGATGATTTCGGCTATATTTTTTTCAAAAGGAAGACATACAATAAATTCACTACCGATGTTTATTTTACTTTTAGCAAAGATTCTTCCACCGTGTAATTCAACTAATTCGTAAGCCAAAGCCAATCCTACTCCCGTTCCTTCGTATTCTCTGGTTCTTGAATCGTCAATTTGATAAAACCTGTCAAATACGTGTTTCATCTTGTCTTTGGGAATTCCGATACCTGTATCTTTAACAATAATTTTAACCAAGTCATTTTCATTATCAGCAGTCTTTTTTTGAAATTCGATTTCAGTATATTCTTTATCGGATCTTGTTAAAACAACATCAATACTTATTTCTCCATCCTGTCCGGTGAACTTAACCGCATTGGAAATAAGATTTAAAAATACTTTTTCCAACTTATCATGATCATACGAAACCGGTATATATTCGTACCGGCAATTGAATTCCAACGATATTTGTTTCGCCTCGGTTATAGATTCAAATGAATAAAATATATTTTTTAAAAATGAAACAATATTGTTTTCCCGGGCATGAAGCTTAACGCTGCCGGTTTCAATTTTTGAAAGATCCAATAATTGATTTATTAATGTCAATAATCGTTTAGCATTTTTGTTTGCAATTTGTAATTTACTTTTTGCACGCAGGTTTATATCCGAGCTTAGAACATTATCAATTTGTCCGAGTATTAATGTAAGAGGCGTTCTAAACTCGTGAGAAATATTTGTAAAAAACCGGGATTTCATACGATCCAAATTTCCGAGTGTAACTGACTTAACTATTTCCAAATCCAGTTGATTCTTTAAAAATATTCTATTCATCTCGTAACGTCGAATTAAATAGAGAATTGTTAAAAAAAGTACGATGTATCCGGCATAAGCCCAGCCTGTATTCCACCACGGCGGAGTAATTAAAAGTTTAATAAATGTTCCGGCTTCATTCCATTTACCGTCATTATTAGAACCCTTAACCCGGAAAACATACTCACCGGGTGAAAGGTTTGTAAAAGTAGCTGTCCGTTTTGACCCTGAGTAAATCCAATCCTTACTAAATCCGTCAAGTTTATAAGCATACTGATTTTTCTCGGGCGCGGAAAAATCTAAGGCGGCAAATTCGAATTGAATAATATCTTCATCATAAGAAAGTTGAATAGAATCAATTTCTGAAACTGGTTTGTATAAAAAACGATTATTTGTACCCGTGATTTGTTGGTTAGACAAAACCTTAAATCCTGTAATTACTATTTGCGGTTTGAACGGATTGCTTCTGATCTTTTTAGGATAAAAGTTATTAACTCCGTTAATACCGCCGAAAAACATTTCGCCTTTTTTACTTTTAAAATATGCACCGGTGTTAAATTCATTGCTCTGCAATCCATCGCTAATATTGAAATTTCTAAAAGATCCGGTTGCAACATTAAACTGTGACAGGCCTTTATTAGTACTTAACCAAAGACTACCCTTCTCATCCGGTAAAATTCCATAAACTACATTATTAGGCAAACCGTCTTTTTCCGTAAAGTGTGTAAAAGTACTTTGGTTTATATCAAACCTGTTTAATCCTCCGCCGGCAGTACCTATCCACAATATATTTTCAGGATCAACCGGATCGGGACACAAAGATTTTATCAAATTATTACTCAAACTTGCCGGTAGGGACGGGTCATTTCGATAAATTATGAATGAATTATTCTCCCGATTAAATTTTAACAAACCATCTTTTGTACCTATCCAAAATCTTTGTTTACCATCTTGACAAACAACGGGGCGCACACGTTCATTTGTTTGAGTAAGATTGATATATTTAATTTTTTTGAAGTGTCCGGCGTTTATATCAGTAAGCTTACAAATGTAATTTTTCGTTAGGACCCAAATATTTAATTGATCGTCTTCAAAAATACTGTAAACTTCCTTTTGCGGTAATCCAAATTTATTACGAGAATTATAATTGAAATGTAAAGTTGTTTCTTTGATTGGATCATAGCGGTATAAACCTTGCGTGGTTGCAAACCAAATATATCCTGATGACGATTGAATAATAGAATATGCTCCCGTATTACCAAATCTATTTAAATATTCCGAATCCGCTTCATAACTTTTTAACTTTCCAGTTTTTCTGTTCAAGCGATAAAGTACATCTCCGCTGATCCACACAAATCCTTGTTTGTCCTCAAATATTGAACGGATACTGAAACCGCTTATACGCGAATCTGTATTATTTTCCCTTTTTATGGTTCCAAATCTATTTGCTTTTTGATCATATATATTGACACCGCCGCCGGAGGTCCCTACCCATAAAACCCCGGTCCGGTCCATACAAAAACTTAAGACTGCATTGTAACTTAAACTTTTTGAATTATAAGGTTCGTGACGAAAATACTCGTAGGATTTATTACCGGGATTAAATATCATAAGTTCGGCAGGCGTAGCAAGCCATAAATTTCCGGAATTATCTTCAATAATATCATTAACGGCGCCCCAACCAAAACGGTGAATAGTGTATTGGTGAGGGAATAATTTATAATCACCGGATTTTTTATTAAATAGAACAAGACCACTTAAAGTACCCAACCATAAACGTTTTTTTCTATCTTCATAAATTGAAGTGATTCCGTTTTCAATCATGTCCCGCGGTGCTTTGGGATTTTTAGTTATAACTTTGAATTTCTTAAAACTATTATTATAAATATTAAAGCCAATAAGGTCTGTTAAAGTCCCAATCCACAACGTTCCTCCGGAATCTACCAACAGAGAAGTAATATCATTTTTGCCCCAGACGGGTGTAAAATTAGAATCACTCAAATATTTTGTATACCGGTACGATATTTTATCCGGGTCGGTTATTTCCAATTTAATCAAACCATTACTGGTTGTTCCAATCCAAATATTAGAATCCTTGTCTTCCACAATTGAACTAATCCTTGTATTTTTAAACAACCCGTCGACAGTGTTTAAGCCCAAACGTTTAAATTTGCCAGTCTTGTATTGATAAACGCTCACACCTCCGCCGATGGTTCCGATCCAAATAAACCCTCTACTGTCTTCGAATAATATGGTTATAAAATTTGATGAAATTGATGTTGAATCGAAAGGATTATGATAATACACAGTGAAATTGTATCCATCATAACGGTTTAATCCATCCTTCGTACCGAACCACATAAATCCCTTGCTGTCCTGAAGTATTGCAAACACGGCGTTTTGAGAAAGTCCGTCGTTTATGGTCAGATGTCTGAATTTGATATTTTGATTTCCGGAAAGATTAAAGGATGGTAATAAAAAGAACAAGATAAGAATCGTACTTCCAGAACAATTTCTCAAAGATATCAGTTCACGAATAAAAGTTTTAACGTCTCTATATATAATACTTATTTTGTTCACAGTTTTTTTAATAATTAAATTATAATGTTTTAAATTTTAATAGTGAATATGGATCAAGAATATTTTTAAATACGAGAATAAGGGAATTAATTTCTAATTAAGTACAGAGCTGTTATATCATCACTTTGAGGAGTATTACCGGTAAATTTTTTGATGTCGTTTACGATATTTCCAATAAAAGTTTTTGCTTTTTTGGGCTTTTTGCTTTTAAAGAATTTTTCCATTCTTTCATCCGAATATTCTTCTTCTCTTTTGTTCATTGCTTCGGGAATGCCATCGGTATAAAGAAATAATCTGTCGCCCCTATTAATTTTTAATTTTTCACCTTCGAAAGGCAAACCCATATCAAACATACCGAATGCAATACCTCCGGCTTCTATTTTTTCAAGTTTATTATTTTTCCTTAAAAGCAAAACCGGATTATGACCGGCGTTTATTATATCCAAATCTCCCGTGGCAGGAGTAAGAACAGCAATAAAAAATGTTATAAATTTATCGGGTGGAGATGCTTTATAAATTAACGAGTTAATTTTTTTAGCCATTTCGGAAAGCGGGATTTGCATTTCCAAATATGCCACCAAGCAAGCATCGAGTGTACTTACTAACAAAGCTGCCGGAACTCCTTTCCCGGCAACGTCAGCAATAATTAAAGCAAATCTTCCGTCGCTTAGTTTCAATACTTGAAAATAATCACCCCCAACTTCTTTAGAAGGAATATTAATTCCGGCAAGATCATAACCTTCTATTTCAGGCATCTTGTTAGGCAACAGTTTCTTTTGGATTTCTCCTGCTAATGAAAGTTCCTTTTTTATACTTTCTTTCTCAATTGCTTCTTTATGAAGGAATTCATTTTCCATTGCATTAAGCACCTGACGGGCAAAAGCCTCTAACAAAATTTCATCCGTTTCATCAAAGGGGACATATCCCATTCTGCTTTCTTTGTTTGCCAAGGTTATAAAGTATTTTAGTCCTCTATATTCAACTTGCCTTTCAATTTTATAATTGGAATTCAAAATCTCTCGGGAATTACTTCCGGCCGGGAATTCAATCTGTGAAAGCATTTTGGTATTATTAAATATTCTCAAAAGACCTGTCGATGCGTTAGTTAAAGAAGCTGCCCGTTCCAATGCCAGCTCCATAAGCATTTTTTTATTGCTCAATTTTGATATTTCAATTCCGGTATCAATTAAACTATTAAGTTGAACCACCCTATGATTTAGAGAAAATATTAACTCCTTTTCTTTTCTTTTACTATTAAAAGCTTGATAAGCATTATCTAAGAGCTGCATAAAAATTTGGAGTATAATTTTATCTAATTCGGAGTAAGGTTTTCTATCCAGTTTTGGTCCTAAAAATAGTCCGAAATATGAATCGTCATTTAAGGGTAATAAAATTCTGAGTTTATAAGATTTTCTCTTAGCTGAAACAAGTAAAAAATTCGTACCCAATTCCAAATCATCTAAAAATTTTTTACTGTTTTTATTATACACATAAATTTCTTCCCACGGAGATTCTTTGTTTTTTTTATAAAACAGATTTAGGTCTACAACTAAAATTGAACCGCGCAAAATATGATTGAAATTCCGACCTAATTCTCTTAACGAAGAAGCATTTGCAAGTATCTTAAATCCTTCCTGAAAGGATGCTACTTGCAGTGATAATTTAGATATTATGTTTTGTTGAAATTTAGACGTCATCTAAGAATTCAAATTAAGAATTGAATTTGCTTGACATTTATTTAAAAGCATTAACGGCTTCTTCAACCGAATTTGCTTTTTCGGCAAATTGAAATAATCCCATAATCGAAAAAGTTTTTTCAATTGTTGGGTCAAGATTAGTAAAAACCATTTTCCCATTAGAATCATTTAATTTCTCGATCATCTCAATCAAGAAGGAAATGCCGATTGAGTTTACAATTTTGGTGCCTTCTAAATTAAGGACAAAGTTATTTAATCCTTTTCCGTGATATTGGGAAAATTCATCAACTATCTTTTGACCGCCTTCGTTATTAATATAACCATAGGTATTTAGAATTACGCAGTTATCTTTCTGTTCGGCTTTTACGTTAAATTCAGAAATCATTTATTTTTCCTTCTATATTAAGTTTTTAATAATTGTTATTCTTGTACCCGTAGAACTCGATTCTATTATAAAATCGTCGGACATTGATTTCATAAGTTTGAGTCCCCAGCCTCTTTTATTTTTACTGTTAATTTTATCTTTAATGTCAGGTTCGGCAACGTTATGCGGTTCAAAACCTTTCCCATAATCCGTAACTAATATTGTTAATTTCTCTTTCGTCATTAAAAATTCCACATTTACATACGGAGTTTCATCGCCTGAATGTTCAAGACCGTTAATAATAGCTTCGGTAACCAAAATTTTAGCTTCTCCTATCTTATCTTCAGGTATTCCCAAATAACCGCCCATTAAGTGGAGTCCCTCTAAAGCAACAAGTTCTATATTTGGTACTTTTGGTAATTTAATTTCCAGATTAATATTGTCTTCCATTTAATATCCCAATAATTTATAGTAAAAGGTCTTTTAAGAAACTAATCAATTTTGCGTTGTTTATGAAGATATAAAATATTTATTGCAGATGCAAAAGTTCATTTTATAAAAATCAAATATTTAAATTGATATTAGACTATATCAAAACTAATATACGCGTGCATTTTTCTATATAAAAAGAATTTATATGTATTGAATGAAGAGGAAAGGATTCTAATGTAAAGATGCTGCTTGCAAATTCTGCACTTTTGCAAATCTAATTCTTTGTCTTAATT
>JALSTI010000167.1 GCA_026983795.1 Melioribacteraceae bacterium | reverse complement strand
TTCCGGCTCCTTCGTTTATGTTTATTCCCGCCAGTGATGCAAATTCGTTTAACCTAGTAAATGTTGATTTTCTGCCGACATCCGGCAATATGGAAATGGAACTTGAATAATAAGGTTTGATAATAAATAATAAAATTATTAAAGTTATAAGTGCAATTATACCGTTAAAAATTAATAATTCCCTTCTGTATGTTCTAATTCTATTAATATAATCTTTTAATTTATCAATAGCTTGATTGTTTTCTGACATATAGTTTTTTTCTTCCATATTCTAACGGAATATTTAACGGGTAAGATTATAAACAGTAAGAATAATAATAGTCGCAGAGCTTATAATACTAAATGTATCCCTAATTATAGGCCAGGCATCTTTTTTAATTTCATAAATTGTCGGTACTAAGATAGTGGAACCGGATAATATTTCCGGATCAGGGATGAAGAACCATCCCGAAGGCTCCCATTTTCTACCATTAGGAAGTATAACTATCTCTCCCCCTTCATCAGAATTTTGAGTATAACCGCCGGCTTGATTAATATAATAAGAAAGACTTGCGCCTTTTTTGTATTTCACGGTTGCGGGAATACCAACTTCACCAACAACATAAACAACATTCGGATTTTTAGGAACTATTAATGTATCGCCAGGTTCTAATGTAATGTTTTCACTACAATTTGTATTTTTGTTTATTTCTTCATAATTAATCGGAATTCTATCCGAATAGCCGGTGAGAATACCCGTCTGGAAAAAGCTTTTATACTTTACTAAACTATCCGGCAAAACAGGTTTTTTAACAAGATGGAAAATGGGGTTCGATCTTTTAACATAAATTGCTTCTATATAAGCAGATTTTTTTAAGCCTCCCGCTCTTTCTATTAAATCTGAAACTCTCTCTCCTTCATTCAGTAAGGCATAACTTCCGGGATATAAAACTTCTCCTTTAACAAATACTATCGGATTATAAGTTTTGTTCGGGTCGGCACTGATAAAAACACGATCATAATCATCCAATTCAATATCTTTGGAAGCCGGTAAATTCCAATAGTTTTTGGGCAAATCTATTTTTATTTTTTCCGCATATTTTGATTGATCAAGAGTATCCATACGCGTTAATTCTATTCCTTTTAATCTGGCTGAATCCGTTACACCGCCGGCCAGCATTATTAATTTCGTCAGGGTTAATCCTTTGTAGCGCAAATAAACACCCGGATTTTTAACTTCTCCAGCAATTTCCACTGTTTTCTCGGGATTAATTTCACTAATATTATAAATGTAAACCGAATCATTATTAAACATTTTCAAATTTTTCGCTTCAACACCGCTTAATATTTTACCCAAGTTAAACGAAAGTAATTCTTTTTTACCATCGGGATGTTTTCTGAAAATAATTCCGTTTCCGAGAAAAGCAGTAGGTTTTACGCCGCCCGCATTTTTTATTAAATTTCTAAGATAATAATTATTAGAATCTAATTCGTATACACCCGGATGTTTAACTTCGCCCGAAATTATAATTTTATTTTCGTATAAAGAATCAATTTTCCTTACATTTAACACATCGCCGGCTTCAAAATTAAACGAGCTTTTCCTTAATTGGTTTAAATTTTTAAAATTCAGATCAATTGTTAACCTTGAATTTTTATATTTGTCCCTTTCATTAAACGGCACAATTCTCTCAACTTCCAAATGATTGAAATCCGCTTCAAAATTTAATCCGCCGCAATATTTTAACACATCATTTAATTTGTCCGAAGTTTTTATTTCATAAATTCCCGGTCTATTAACCTCGCCGGATACGGCAATTCTTTTATCAACCGGGGGGACAAATATTACATCGCCGTCACTTAAATTAACATCTCCCGATGCATCTCCATATATCAAATATTGGTATAAATCAATGTTGCCGATATTATTCCCCTTCCGCATAACTTTAATTTGCCTTAGCGAACCTTTAAGCGAAGGACCGCCGCTGAAGTAAAGAGCGGTAAATGCCGTTGAATGCGAAGGCAAAGTATAACCGCCGGGTCTGTTTACCTCACCGACAATAAATATTTTTACCGATTTCAATTTGCCGGCGGAAACATCAACATAGGTTCTGGCGTCTTTACTGTTTATTGATGCATACCGCTTAGCCATTATCTTTTTTATTTTGCTATTCGCGGTCTTTATTGTAAGACCATTAACATTTACAAGTCCTACATTAGGAATAAAAATAGTTCCGTCATTCCGTACAACCAAATTATATACATCTTGAATTTCACCCCAGAGCGATATTATGATTTCATCGCCGGGACCTATAGAATAATTAAAAGGGACCGGAATATTTGCAGACGGCTCAAAGCTTTTTGGCAAGTAGGTGAAAAAATTATATCCGAAAGCGGGAAGATTTTTTGCCAGCGGGCGGTCTTGAAACTCTTTGATTCTAAAAAGCGAATCCGGCAGTGTTTTATAATAATAATTTTCGGAAAATATTGTCTTGGAAGTATCGGATGTTTGTTCTTTTTCATTTAATCTTAATTCTTCTTTTTGTTCGTTAGGAATTTTAATCCCTAACTCATCAGCTTTACGTTTTAACTCTTCTTTCGAATATTGCGAAAACTGCGCATAGGTTCCGCAACTGGTTAAAATAATTATTAAAGAAATTAAGATAGTTTTAAGCATTTCAAATAATTAAAAAGTTCTATTTAAGATTTAAATATTTTATTAGATTTAACACCGTGTTTTTCGAAAGCATTCCGTGTATCGACGATTAATTTCGCGTTTTCTTCTATAAATTTATAATCGTAATTGGAATGGTCCGTGCTCAATAACAACAGATCATAACTTTGAATATTTTCCGCGGTCAATTCGACTGATTCCATATCATAATCGTACCTTCTCATTGTAAAGAGCTTAGGTACAAAAGGATCATTGTAATCAACAATTGCACCGTCCTTTTTTAATTCCTCAATTAATTTAAGCGACGGTGATTCGCGCATGTCGTCGATATCTTTTTTATAGGAAGCGCCGAGTAATAATATTCTGGATCCATTGACCGATTTTTTAACCAAATTCAATACTTTAGCAACATTTTCCACAACATAATGAGGCATAGAAGTATTAATTTCACCCGCCAATTCTATAAACCGAGTATTTAATTCATACTCTCTCGCCTTCCAAGTTAAATAAAACGGATCGATGGGAATACAATGCCCGCCTAATCCCGGTCCGGGATAAAAAGGATTGAATCCGAACGGTTTAGTTGACGCTGCAGATATTACTTCCCAAACGTCAATGTCCATACGGTCAAAAACCATTTTTAATTCATTTACTAAAGCTATATTAACCGAACGGTAAATATTTTCCATCAATTTTGTAGCTTCGGCAACACGCGGAGAAGAAACGGGAACGGTTTTAACTATTACTTGGTTATATAATTCAGTTGCAATTTGATTGCATTTTTCGGTAACTCCCCCCACAACTTTAGGTATTGTTGCAGTTGAGTATTTAGGATTGTTCGGGTCTTCGCGTTCGGGAGAAAATGCTAAGTAAAAATCCTTGCCAACAACAAACTTTTCCGCTTTTGAATTATCGTCGGCTTGAATAAGAGGCGCGGATTCGAATAAAGGCAGCAAAATTTCCTCGGTAGTTCCGGGATATGTAGTCGATTCCAATGAAACCAGCTGCCCTTTGCGCAAATATTTGGATATTGTTTGTGCGGTACTTTCAACATAAGAAATATCTGGTTCGCGATGCTCGTTTAACGGAGTGGGAACACAAATAATAATAGCATCGACTTCAGGTAATCTGTTAAAATCGCTGGTGGCAACAAACTTTTTGCTATCCACAGCAGATTTAATTTTCTTTTCATCGATATGTTTTATGTAACTTTTACCATTATTTAACATCGGTATTTTCCGTTCGTCCACATCAAATCCGGTTACATCAAATCCTTTATTGGCAAATTCCAGTCCCAAAGGCAAACCGACATAGCCTAATCCGATTATACCTATTTTAGCTTCCTTTTTTTTAATTTTGGTTAGTAAGTCCATGTTTATCCCGTAAAGTTATTGGAAATTATATAATTTAATTAAATATTATAACATTAATTAATTCAAAATTTTACAGCTTCGCTTTCTCGGTTACACTTTTATTTATTTTGGTCAACCGTTTAACTCTTTTTTGTTTTTTATGCCCAATGAATTACGCTCAATTCAAATGGATTAATCAACAATTCATGTTTAGGTAAAATTCTAAACGTAAAACCGAAATGCCCGGTAGTTTCACAAGTTATTTCGCCTTCGAACTTATATATATTTTTTTTAGCATTTTCATCGGGAACATATTGCATTGTTATAGCTGAATTTTTACTGGTATCGTCCTTATCGTCAATTTTACCATAATAAATTTGAACTTCAACATCGTTGGGGGTTAAAACACCGAGGTCTATTTCCGCTCTCAAAGAATATTTGGAATTGACTTGAAGGGTTGTTTCATTTTTAATAACCTCTGTATTTACAAATTTAATTTTATCCCAATTTTTCAAAAGATTAAATTTCCATTGAGTAAATTCTTTTGCTTTTTGCCAATCATTTTTTCTAATAAAATCTCTTTTTTCGGCGGCGCGCAAATAATATTTAGTTGTATATTCTTCAACCATACGGTGAGTGTTAAAGAAAGGTCCTAAATTTTTCATTGATTCTTTCATCATTGAAATCCATTTCCTTGGCAAATTGTCTTCCTTTAATTCATAAAAAGTCGGAATTATTTCTTTTTCCAAAGTTTCATAAATTAAACGTGATTCCACTTCGTCTTGATAATCCAAATCCGCATATTCTTCTCCGTTACCAATTTTCCAGCCGAATTTCGGATCGAATGCTTCGTCCCACCAACCGTCTAACACACTGAAGTTCAATCCGCCGTTGGCAATTACTTTCATTCCCGAAGTACCGCTTGCTTCTAAAGGTCTTCTGGGATTATTCAACCAAACGTCACAGCCTTCAACCATATGGCGGGCAATATCCATATCATAATTTTCAAGAAAAACTATTCTTTTTCTGAACCGTTCCTCTTTAGCAACGGAGATAATTTCTTGAATTAATTTTTTCCCTTCATCGTCTTGAGGATGAGCTTTTCCGGCAAATATAAATTGAACGGGCAAATCATTATTGCAAACAATATTGGCAAGTCTTTCTATATCCCTGAATATTAAGGTAGCGCGTTTGTAAGTTGCAAATCGTCTTGCAAAACCAATAGTTAAAGCCGATGCATTAAGTACTTCTTTTGTTTTTTCAACTTCGGAAATCGAACCGCCTCTTTCAATTACTTGTTCGCGCAGTTTTCTTCGCGCAAACGAAACCAGTCTTTCCCTTCTCCTTTCGTGTGTGCGCCACAATTCTTCGTCCGGAATATCATCGATTGCTTGCCAAACTTCCTTATCGGCCAATTCATTCATAAACTCATCGCCGATATATCTGAATAATATATCGTTCATTTCATTCGATAAATGCGAACGGGTATGAACTCCGTTTGTAACATAATCGATCGGAATTTCGTCGAAAGGAATTTCTTTAAACCCGTCGACCCAAAGTTTTTTGGATACCTTTCCGTGTAATTTACTTACACCGTTTACAAACCCAGCCATATTCATTGCCAAGTGTGCCATATTAAATTGGGAAGGAATCTTATCCTTAATTATTGTTCCTAATTTATAAAATTCATTATCGGATATTTTCAATTCGTTTCTGTAATAAGAGCCGAAATATTTTTCTACCAAGTCATTACCGAAAACATCAATTCCAGCCGGTACGGGCGTATGTGTTGTAAAAATATTTGAATAGAAGCCTACATTTTTTGCTTCGTCGAATGACAAACCTTTTTGAATTAAATAACGAATTCTTTCAAGAGCCAAAAATGCGGAATGTCCTTCGTTCATGTGACAAACCTGAGGTTTGATATCTATTGCATGCAAAGCGCGTATTCCGCCAATACCCAAAATTATCTCTTGTTGTATTCGCGTCTCTTTATTTCCGCCGTAAAGTGTTCTTGTAATTAATCTGTCCTGCGGTGAGTTTTGACTTATATTAGTATCTAAAAGATAAAGCGGTACCCTTCCGACTTGAATTTTCCATATTTGGAATGCAACTTTACGGCCCGGAAAATCTAACTCCACAATAACAGGCGAATCATTTGTGTCCTTTACCAAAGTCATTGGTTGGTTATGAAAATCGGTTAATTCGTATCTTTCTTGCTGCCAACCGTCTGCCGTTAAATACTGTTGAAAATAACCTTCTTTGTAACATAAACCCACAGCCACCAACGGAATACCAAGATCGCTGGCCGATTTTAGATGATCGCCCGAAAGAACGCCCAAGCCGCCGGAATAAATTTGCAAGCATTCGGTCAATCCGAATTCGGCTGAAAAGTAAGCTATGTATGGGGAATCATGTGTCGCGTATTTTTTTTGATACCAAGTAACTTCCTGCATGTAAATGGTGTGTTCAAGATAAACCCTGTTCATGTGTGAAATAAAACCGTCGTCTTCCGAAACCTCTTTTAATCTTTCTTGACTAACTTTTCCTAACATTAAAACAGGATTGTGATGAGTATCTTTCCATAATTTTTTGTCTAATCTTCTAAAAAGTTCTTGTGCATCTTGATTCCACGACCAATGAAGGTTATATGCAATTTCTCTTAACGGTTCAAGGTTTTCCGGTAAGGATGGAACAACATTAAACTCACCAATAAACTTTATCATTTAAGCCTCTATTATTTATATAGAAAATATTTTTAAAAGTAATAGAAATATTAAAACTTGTATTTTATAGGATATTACCGACAAAATCAATTCGAATTTCATAATAAATTTAATTTTTTAGAATAAGATAAAAAGTTCTCATCAATTTTTAGAACAACTATAAAATATTATTTATCTTACAGTATGGAAATTTAATAAATACATTACTATAACTACTAAAAAAATACTATAATTGTTAAAAACTAAATGAACTATTTTTTTTCGATTTTAATAGGTTTTGCGCTCGGATCTTTTCCAACCGCTTATGTTTTGCTTAAAAAGAAAGGAATCGATATAACAAAAGCAGGTTCTAAAAACGTTGGAACTTTAAACTCCTATGAAGTTACAAATTCAAAAGTTATAGGAATTTCGGTTCTGTTAATTGATTTTATTAAAGGAATGTTAAGCGTATTAATAATTAAATATTTACTGGGCTACGTCTTTATTCTGCAAATAATCAGTCTTTCATTCGCCGTTTTAGGTCATTGCTATTCACCATGGATAAAATTCAAAGGCGGAAAAGGTTTGGCAACTGCGGCAGGCGGTTCGGCGGTGCTTATGCCCGTAATTTTAGGATTATGGATTTTATTTTGGATAGCTATATATTTGTATAAAAAAAATATCCAAATTGCTAATACGTTTGCCTCTTTGTTAGTAGGATTATTAGCTGTTTCAACACAAAATATATTGAATAAATTTTCCTTTCCTCCTGCAAAAAATCCGGGTATTTTTGCTTTTGGAGTAAGCTTTATGTTATTAATTATAATCAGTAAACATATAATTCCGTTAAAAGAGTATTTTGAAGAACAAAAATCAAAAATAAGGACAAAATAAATGAACAAACTTAAAATAATTCTTATCTCTTCGTTAACCACATTAGTAATAGTATCGCTAATTTTCGCTTACTTTTACTATAGAGGAGAAAATCCGGTTAATTTTAGTAAAACCAATTCTTCACAACAAGTGAATGTTAAACCGGCAGTTAATAAAATCGATATTGCTCAAAACGACTCGACTAAAAATGCCGAATCAAATACAAGCATTTCTTCGTCAAGACAAACGGTACTAACACGAACAGTAGCAAAAGTTAGTCCCGCAGTAGTTGGAATTACAGTAACGGAAATTCAAGAATACAGAAATCCATGGAGTTTTGATCCTTATTTAGATCAATTTTTACGTCAATTTTATGGAGGAGACAGAATCATCCGCAAAGAAATTAAGGGTTTGGGATCCGGCACTATAATTTCACCCGACGGATACATTTTAACAAACGACCACGTAGCCGGGAATGCCGTTAAAATAATTGTAACTTTAACCGACGGAAGACATTTTGACGCAAAAAAAATCGGGACCGATATGAGCTCGGATATTTGTTTGTTAAAAATAGACGCTCAAAACCTCCCCTTCTTAAAATTCGGCGATTCAGATAAAATTCTTATAGGCGAATGGGTAATTGCTCTCGGCAATCCTTTCGGATTGTTTGAAATAAACGAAAGACCAACCGTTACCGTTGGAGTTATAAGTGCCGTAGGAATGAATTTGGGAGTTGAAAATAACCGTTACTACTACAACATGCTTCAAACGGACGCTGCAATAAATTCCGGAAACAGCGGCGGTCCTTTAGTTAATTCAATAGGCGAAATTATTGGAATGAATACTCTCATATTTTCTCAATCAGGTGGAAATATTGGACTCGGTTTTGCCATTCCGGCAAATAAAATTAAAGACGTAATAAAAGATCTTAAAGAATTCGGTAAAGTTGATCGTGATTTTTGGACTGGGCTTAGTATTCAAACCATTAATGAAGGTATAGCAAAATACTTTAATCTTTCCAACACCGAAGGCGTAATTGTAACCGATGTTGTTGCTAATTCACCGGCTGATAAAGCGGGAATTCAAGTAGCGGATATAATTACGGAAATGAACGGCGACAAAATAAATGACGATGAAACTATGATTAATATGCTGCATACTTTCAAAAGCGGCGATATTTTATCGCTTAAAATTATTAGAAAAGGTAAAGTGATTTTTAAAAACTTAAAACTTGAAAAAAGAAAATGATTAAAAGATATACGCTTCCCGAAATGGGAAAAATTTGGGACGACGAATTTAAGTATAACACGTGGCTTAAAATTGAAATTCTTGCGTGCGAAGCCCGCGCCGAAATGCGAGAAATTCCCAAAGAAGATGTAGAAATTATAAAAAGGAAAGCAAAGTTTAACGTCCAAAGAATTCTTGAAATAGAAAAAACCACAAAGCACGATGTGATAGCTTTTCTTACTAATGTAGCCGAATATGTTGGTCCTAGCTCACGATACATTCATTACGGCATGACATCTTCCGATATTCTTGATACAACGCTTGCATACCAAATGAAAACTGCCGGCAAAATTTTATTCGAAAAACTTAATAAACTAAAAGAAGTTTTGAAAATCAGAGCTTTAGAACACAAATATACCGTATGTATTGGCAGAAGTCACGGCATCCATGCCGAACCTACAACCATGGGACTAAAATTTGCGCTGTGGTACGAGGAAACAAAACGAAATATTTCAAGATTAGAATCGGCAATTGAAAATATTAGCGTGGGGCAAATTTCGGGCGCTGTTGGAACGTTCGAACATCTTTCGCCAAAAGTTGAGGAATATGTTTGCGAAAAAATGGATTTAACTCCCGCTTCCGTTAGTACGCAAATTATCCAAAGAGACAGGCACGCACAGTTTTTAAGCTCTCTGGCAATAACCGGAGCTACTCTCGAAAAAATTGCCGTTGAAATAAGGCATCTTCAGCGAACAGAAGTTTTAGAAGCGGAAGAATATTTCTCCAAAGGTCAAAAAGGATCTTCGGCAATGCCTCATAAAAGGAACCCTGTTATTTCAGAAAGAATTTCCGGGCTTGCCAGATTATTGCGCAGCAACTCAATTGCAGCTTTGGAGAATGTTGCTCTTTGGCATGAAAGGGATATTTCGCACTCTTCGGTTGAAAGAGTAATTATACCGGACAGCTGCATAGCATTGGACTATATGCTTAATTTAATGAATAACCTTATAGAACATTTAATTGTTTACCCGGAAAATATGCAGAAAAATTTGAATATTACACGGGGATTAATCTATTCCCAAAGTTTGATGCTTAAATTGGTTAACGCAGGAATTTCCAGAGAAAAAGCATATAAATTAGTCCAGGAACCCGCAATGAAAGTTTGGGAAGATAAATCAAAAAATCTGAAAGACGAAGTACTGAATTCTACGGATATATTAAAATTATTGTCTAAAGAAGAAATTGAAAACGTTTTTTCACCCGATAAAATGTTAAAGAATATCGATTTTATTTTTGGAAGAAGTGTTGAAAGTAATTAAATATGGGTTTTCAACTTTCTTTTCTCTCACTTTAAAATCTTTAACCGGATTCTTTAAAACTTTTTGAAACCATTTGCATCAAACGATAGTTAAAAATGACGGTTTACAAACTATTTTTAAATTGACAAAAAGTTTCAACTTTAATATATTAGCACTCACTAAAGTTGAGTGCTAATAACAAAAATATAAGGGGGTAAAATATGGAACAAATAAATATTAAACCGTTAGCAGACAGAGTAATTGTAAAACCGAAAAATGCCGAAGAAAAAACAAAAGGAGGCATTGTTTTACCCGATACTGCTAAAGAAAAACCGATTGAAGGAACCGTCGTGGCTGCTGGTCCCGGCAGAATTACGGAAGACGGTAAACATATTGACATGAATGTTAAAGTTGGCGACAAAGTTTTATATGCAAAATATGCAGGAACCGAAGTTAAAATCGGTGATTCGGAATACTTAATTATGAATGAAAGTGACATTTTTGGCGTTATTGAATAAAATATTTTTATTAATCGATTACTTAATAAGGAGGAAAATATGTCAGCAAAAATAGTTGAATTTAGTACGGAAGCCAGAGCTGGACTAAAAAACGGTGTTGATAAATTAGCAAACGCTGTAAAAGTTACCCTTGGTCCAAAAGGAAGAAACGTTATTATCGAAAAAAAATTCGGCTCCCCAACCGTAACTAAAGACGGCGTAACAGTTGCGAAAGAAATTGAATTGGAAGACGAAACCGAAAATATGGGAGCGCAAATGGTACGTGAAGTTGCTTCCAAAACCAGTGACGTTGCCGGCGACGGAACAACGACAGCTACCGTTTTGGCACAAGCTATTTACAGAGAAGGTCTTAAAAACGTTACCGCCGGAGCTAACCCGATGGACCTTAAAAGAGGCATTGATATAGCAGTAGAAAAAGTAGTTAATCATTTAAAATCTATTTCTAAAGATGTTGGCGGAAAAGAGGAAATAGCACAAGTCGGCGCTATTTCAGCAAATAACGACAAAGCTATTGGCGAACTTATTGCGGACGCAATGGATAAGGTAGGTAAAGACGGTGTAATTACCGTTGAGGAAGCTAAAGGTACCGAAACAGAACTTGATTTGGTTGAAGGTATGCAATTCGATAGAGGTTATTTATCACCATATTTTGTGACCGATTCCGAAAATATGGAAGCAATTCTCGAAGATCCGATGATTTTAATCCACGATAAAAAAATATCTGCGATGAAAGATTTATTGCCGATTCTGGAAAAAGTTGCACAAGCAGGAAAACCTTTGTTGATTATTGCCGAAGATTTGGAAGGCGAAGCACTTGCTACTTTGGTTGTTAACAAATTAAGAGGAACTTTAAGAGTTGCTGCGGTTAAAGCTCCGGGATTTGGTGATAGAAGAAAAGCAATGCTTGAAGATATTGCAATTCTTACCGGCGGAACAGTAATTTCCGAAGAAAGAGGATTTAAATTAGAAAACGCAACAATGGATTACTTAGGAACGGCTAAAAAAGTAGTAATAGACAAAGACAACACAACCATAGTTGAAGGCGCCGGAAAAAGCTCCGATATTAAAAAACGTATAAACGAAATAAAAGCCCAAATCGAAAAAACAACTTCGGATTATGACAGGGAAAAACTGCAAGAACGGTTAGCTAAACTTTCCGGCGGTGTGGCTGTATTAAAAATAGGAGCCGCTACAGAAGTTGAAATGAAAGAAAAGAAAGCAAGAGTTGAAGACGCTCTTCATGCTACAAGAGCAGCTGTTGAAGAAGGAATTGTAGCCGGCGGCGGCGTTGCTTTGGTACGTGCTATTTCCCAATTAGACGATCTTAAAGGTGAAAACCTCGATCAAACAACCGGTATAAAGATAATTAAAAAAGCATTGGAAGAACCATTGAAACAAATTGTTAATAATGCCGGTTTAGAAGGCGCAGTTGTATTGAACAAAG
>JALSTI010000166.1 GCA_026983795.1 Melioribacteraceae bacterium | reverse complement strand
TGATATAAAACTTGATTATTCGATTTTTTAGGAATTCAATAATATTTAAGTTTAACGGATAAAAAGAAATATTCGGTATTGGAAAAGCAACTATTGGGAATAATATAATTGTACAATTCGAACCTGCGGAATTATTTCCGGGAGATACCGCATTGGTAAAAATATATAAAAAGGACTCCGGAGGAAATCTTGTTGAGTATCCGGCAGACCAAAGATACGAAATAGGAATACTTGAAGGTTGCGAGTACGGAGATTTATTGGTGAACGATACAATGGACGTATACTTTGCTGATGTAACCGGACCAATAAAATACATAGCCGCAGACAGTACGGGAGCCGACACGGCAAAAGTAACCTTGCGCCTGGGTTTAATACCAAGCGACGGCAACACAACACTCCGCAAAGCCGCAAAAAAGAGAGACGAAACCGCCGCTTCGTATTGTAGTGTTAGCGGGTTTTTAGTTAATGCGCATGGTGTAGGAAAAACAAAGGTGATACCGCCAATAGAAATTATGCTTGGCGAAACGAAATATTTGGCTGTTGCTAAAAGAAAAGATAAAAACGAATATAAAATTATAGAAATTGAAACGGAATTTGGCGAAGAGCCACAATATCCCGAAGCTACAAATGAAGAATGGGAATGGGTAAAAAAAGACGATGTTTGGGGAACGAACCCAATAGAAAAACTCGGTTCAAAATCCGGCGTGTATTGGGAAAAGAAATGGTATAATAAAACCGATAATAAAAACAAAGATTTACCCGTCGGAATGGTAAGACTTATCGGCAGATATTGGTTAGAAGGGAAAGTGGATAGTTTTAAGGTTAAACTGAAAACAACTGATACTTATAATAATGCAAAGGTTGTGGTTAAAGTTATTAAGCCCGGTAAACTTGGGAATCAATATTCAAAAGCAAAAGATGTTTTTGATAAGGTTGTAAATATTGATTCACTATGTATTTATTACGGGGGTAAAAACGGAATACCACCGCAGTTTTTGAAAGGACATATTGCTCAAGAATCATATACAAAAGATTTTGGGGCTCAAGTTGGCAAAGGATTTGTGCCAGGTTATAGGTTCGAACCTTATGTGACACAAAAACAGTTCAAAATATTTAATGGGGAATTTTCAAACAATCCTTTTTACATAACAGCAACAACAAATGTAAATCCGCCTAATCATAAATATGTAAAAATTATTCCATATTTTTCCGGAGATACGATCACGGTTTGGCAGATTGTTAAAGAACACTCTCAGTTGGTTGAAGACGGGAACACCGATCCAACAAGGATGTATGGAGTAAGAACTTATTCTGATACTATGAATTATAATGCATATCCCACAATTAGAAATAAATATAGGGAGTTTTTTGATAAATTAAAAAACACGAAAATTTTGGACGATAACGGAAACAAAAGATTAATGACGCTGTCCGAAAAAGCCGATTCAACAAATAAAAGAATGATAAAATACTTAAGAGACGAATTTCCATTTAAAGACAAAAACAATACAAAAGGGATGAAAAACATGATTGCACAGACTAGAATATTAGCGTCGTATGGATATTTTCAAGTTATGTATACTACCGCAATTGAGAAAAAATGGGGCTACAAAGTAGAACAGGATAGTTTACCGGAGAATTTAAATACGTTTAATGTTCAATTTCCTCTGGTTATTAAACGATATAAAGGTTTTTTATCGAATCAAAATGAAAACAATTGGATCATTGGCTTTGAAACGATATTAAAAGATGAAATTTATGATGAATGGAATACTAAAAAAAAATATCCGGATGAAGTATTAAATAAAGTTGAAAATTATCTTCCGAAAATGTAAAAAAGGAAACTAAAATGAAAGCAATCATAAAATGTTCTTTAGTTGGTTATTTTATAATTATATCTTCATTAACTGCACAGGTGCCTGCTGAAATTGAAAATGGAATTAGAACATCATTAACTTCAAAATATGGTGAAGTAAGCACGATTGGATATATATATGATGTAAATAAGGAGAAAAACGAATATCAAGATTGGTCATTTCCCATTACCGATCCTTATGGAACATTAGAAAACAGCTATTTATTTACTGCAAATGTTAATTCCGGAGGTCTAATAGGTATTTATAAGAATAATAATCTTCTATGGGATTCAGGACCAATAGTTGATTTGTTTAATAACAATGGTGGCTATGGAATAGTAGGTACAATGGATTTGAATAATGATTCAAAAGTAGAAATTATGGCAAATTGGGATTATGGAGTAACTGGATTTATTCAAAATATTTGGATTTTTAGTTGGGATGGTTCACAAGGACAAATACTTAATGACACTACCAAGGGCCGTAACGAAAATACTTTTAGGTCAGTTATATGGTCATATAGTTACGTAACTGAAATTTTGGATGTTGACGGAGATGGAGTTTACGAAATTAAAGGAGTAGATAGAAAAAACACTGATCTTGCAAAGCTGTATAGTTGGAACGGATCGAAATACGGAGATTATGGATTGACAATGCCGGAATATATTCCAATGAATTTGTTATCAGCAAAAGTAAAATGTAAAGTAAGTAAATCTCAATACGGTATGCTTTATAATTATACAGTTCAAAATGATTCGACAAGTAAACAAAAAATTTGGTTATTTGCTGTAGATAGATTTTCTGAAAATACTTTTATTAATTCTGGTACGCCAAATAAGAAATGGAGTCAACGTTATCCGGATATTCCAATACGATTAATTCAGTGGGATGTAAGTGAAGATTTAGAAGATTTTCCATTTGATTATATAGTTCCAGGGATGGAAAGAACAAATTATAGAGAAGAAACGGATGCAAAAACAATAACTATTTCTTATTTTTATATACTAGGAAAAAATGGTAAAAAATCATACGATAATGATTATATACAAATAAATTCATTCAAAGGCAAAACAATATGTGGGAAACCTGCACCGGATACATTAGTTAATACTGATTTTCTAGATACGTTAGCAACCTACACAGACAGCTCCTACGCGCTCGGTTGGATAAAAAACGAACAAACAAAAGACAAATACAACAACTATTTCAACAATGCAAAAAACTACCTTAACCAAAACAACAATAACGCAGCCAAAGCTGAATTACAAAAAGTACTAACGGACTGCAACGCAGACAGCTCCACAGTATTAACAAGTGAAGCTTACGCACTGCTTTACTTTAACACGGAATATTTAATTAAAAAATTAAAGCAAAGAAAATCAGGCTTACCTGCAAAACTTAAAAACAGTCAAGGCAGTCTGCGGCAAGGCGACATTTTGCAATACAAGAACGAGAAGAAGGAAATATATAAGAATAAAGAGAAAATGATACATTAAATTTTGTAGAGGTGTGTACTTCTTGAACAATAAAAGTTCGGTATTCACAATCGAAGGAAATAAACTCTACCGGAATTATCCTAATCCGTTTAACCCGAGCACAACAATAACATATACAATTCCCAGTCCCCAAAAATCCCCTCTTTAGCAAAGGGGGGAATACAAGGGGGGTTTCTGTTGTATTAAAAATATACGACATTCTAGGCAGAGAGGTGGAACCTTGGTAAATTAAGAACAGAAGCCGGGATTCTACAAAGTAAACCGGTCAACCGGTAGAATTCCATACAAACTAAAATCAACTTTTTAAGCTTTAATTACTTCTGTGGTTGATTCCAAATTCCGTAAAAGCCTTTTTCTCTTTTTTAACTTTTTCAAAAAGATCGAGGTTTTTTCCGGGTCTGGGAAGAAGTTTATGATACAAATGATATTGAATAGCAATATTGTTCAGTGATTTAACCTTTATACCGTTCAACTCAAGACGGAACTGAATATCGGAATCTTCACCGATTGACGGCGCTTCGTATCTTTCATCAAACCCGTTAATATTTAATAAATCTTTTTTATAAAGCGAAAAATTGCAGCCAAGCAAACCGCGCTTTTTTTTGTTCAACGAATTTCTCAAGAAATTATTTTTCGTGTAAAATCCTTTTTCAACATAAAAAGATTTTCCGAATAATCCGTCGTAAATTAATTTTGCTTTGTTTTTAAGTAAATATTCAGGTTTTATTTTCCCGGATGTTAACAAATTTGTCATTTTTTCTGATAAATTGACTCTTCTTCCGGTAAGAACGGATTTTAACTCCCTGTTTTCAAAATGTTCTTTTACAAATTCCGGATGTTCTATACAATCGCCATCAATAAATATTAAATAATCAGAATTCGAAGCTTTTACCGCCTCATTTAATATTTTATTTTTTCTAAATCCTTTATCTTCATGCCATACGTGCAAAGTTGGAAACGTTACTTGATTTATTAATAATTCCAATTTGCTTACTGTATTTTCATCAGATCCGTCATCCGCAATTATTACTTCGAAGTTTTTAAACGATTGATTTTCCAACGAAGCAAGGACAAGTTCCAGATAATTTATCTTTTTGTAAAACGATATTATTATAGTTGTTTCATACATGAATAATCCGGACGCAAATAATTTCTTCCCAATGTAAATAATTATAATAAATTACCGATAATCAATAACAAACTAAGAGTTTCTAAAAATATATTAAAATTTACAAAATCACACATTTGAACAGGATAAATATTGGAAGCTAATCTTACATTCGTTGTCGGCGTTTCGGTAGCATTTTTTTTCTTTATAGGATTGTTATACGTATTGATGAAGAAAAATGTATTCGGTAGTAGTAGTCCCCAAAACGCTGAATCTATTGACAAATCAAACGGGTCTAACGCAAGCGAATTGAATGAGTACGATAAACAAAAAATAGAAGATTTAACAATTGAGAATAATCAATTAAGATCAAAGCTTGCGTTTTTGGAAGTTAAAATGGAGAAGATGAATGATAAAATTAAAGAGCTGAATACCAATAATAAAGAACTATCCGAAAGAGCCGAGCAGTTAAATAAAAGTAAAGAAAAATTAGAAGAGTTACAATCGCAGAAAGACGAATTACTTTCGATGATTGTTCACGACCTTAAAAACCCGGCATCAACTATTAAAAATTTTATCGAATTACTGGAATCGTATGATCTTAATGCAGTAGAACAACAGGAAATAATGAGCGGCTTGCTCGAAACTTCTTCGCATATTTTAGAACTGGCCGACGAGGTTTCGAAAATTATGAGTATTGAAAAAACTTCTTTTAAGCTTAACCTGAGTTTACATAGCATAAATGAAGCTGTTGATATAATTGCAAAAAGAAATTTACCTAATGCGCAAAAGAAGAACATTAGTCTGGAAGTTAAAAAGGATGAAACCATTCCGGAAATCAGTATGGATTTCAATAAAATAAAAGAAGTAATTGATAATTTTGTTAACAACGCAATTAAATTTGCTCCCGAAGGAATAACCGTTATAATTAGGACAAAAAACAAAGGCGAAAATGTAATAGTGGAAGTGGAAGATAACGGTTACGGACTTTCTGAAACGGATGTTCAAAAAGCTTTTGAGAAAGGAACGAAATTGTCTACAAAACCAACGGGCGGTGAATCCAGCTCCGGTTTAGGTTTATGGATTACAAAAAAAATTATTGAAGCGCATAAGGGAAGAGTTTGGGTTAAAAGCGCTAAAGGCACCGGATCAACTTTCGCTTTTCAAATTCCAATTTAATTTGTAAAAAAAGAGCGCAACAAGTACGCTCTTTATAATATAATTAACCTTATTGTACGGAAACTAATTTTTTAATACATGAGTAACTTTTTCCGCCGCATCTTTAAGTGTTTTTGCAACTTCAAAGTTCAAGCCGGATTTTTCAAGAAGTTTCCTTCCTTCCTCTGCATTTGTTCCATCAAGCCGTACAACAATCGGAATTTCGACTTTAACTTCCTTAACGGCATCAACAACGCCTTGTGCAACACGGTCGCATCTTACAATTCCGCCAAAAATATTAATTAGAATAGCTTTTACATTAGGATCGGAAAGAATTATTTTGAATCCGTTTGCAACTGTTTCTTTATTTGCCGATCCGCCAACATCTAAAAAGTTTGCGGGGTCTCCGCCGGCTAATTTAATAATATCCATTGTTGCCATTGCAAGTCCGGCACCGTTTACCATACAGCCGACGTTTCCGTCAAGTTTAATGTAATTTAAGTGATATTTTGAAGCTTCAATTTCAAGCTCCTCTTCTTCAGCTAAGTCACGGTAAGCAACTATTTCAGGATGGCGGTAAAGAGCGTTGTCGTCAAAATTCATTTTTGCATCTAAAGCAATAACCTCTCCCTCTTTCGTTACAACAAGAGGATTAATCTCAGCAATTGATGCATCAGTCGATTCGTATGCTTTATAAAGAGCGGAAAGAAATTTAACGGCATTTTTGAATTGTGCTCCGCTTAATCCAAGTCCAAATGCCAATTTACGGGCTTGGTAAGCTTGCATACCAAGTGCGGGATCAATAGTTTCTTTAATAATTAATTCTGGGGTTTCGGCTGCAACTTTTTCTATTTCAACGCCGCCTTCGGTAGAAGCCATAACTACATTTTTTGATTGAGCTCTGTCCAAAGTAATTCCTACATATAATTCCCTGTCAATATTTATGCCCTGTTCAATTAATAATCTTTTTACAACTTTTCCTTCCGGTCCGGTTTGATGAGTAATTAAAGTCATGCCTAACATGTCTTTAGCGTGTTTTCTAACTTCCCTTATATTTTTAGCAATTCTTACTCCTCCGCCTTTTCCTCTGCCGCCGGCATGAATTTGAGCTTTTACCACCCAAAGTTTTCCGCCTATTTTTTTTGCTGCGGCAACTGCTTCGTCCGGCGTAAAGGCTACCATTCCTTTGGGAACAGGAACATTAAATTTTTGAAAAATTTCCTTTGCTTGATATTCGTGAATTTTCATGACGCAACCTTATGAATTAGTTAACAATTTTTCAATTTTTATTAGTGAAACTTATAAATAATTGATTAAATACCCTAAAATAAATTTCGAGACAAGCTTAAATTTTTTTATGCGGAAGCTTCTGTCTATTTATAATCGGACTTTATATCCCATTAATCTTTAATACTGTAAGATGCTTTACACTTTAAATGAAGTGGGATTTTTAAGTTTTTTTATTACTTAATTAAAAAGGAGGGAAAAGTGAAAGTAAAGATTTTTATCATTTTAATAATGTTGTCAACCGTATTGTTGGGGCAAGTAAAAATTACAAAAACCGATCAGTATGTTACCGCATACCAATTGTTTTTAGCAAATGAAATTAATGAAAGCGGTGAACCATTTGACGAAGAAATAGGTTATAATTTGGACGATCTTGATCCAATGGTGTTAAATTCACCGGATTCAATTTCTTACACTTTAGGAATCGAAAATTACGAATATTCCCGATATCAATTGGGAACAATAGTTTCCCGTTCCGGAATGGGTCTGCATTTGATGTGGGGTCCCGTAATTATGGCTAAAGCAGCTATGGAGGATTCATCCTTTGACGGTTCTATAACCGGAACTCCGAACGGTTTTAACGAAGATGACGAGCTTGTAAAAAATATTATGTATTTCGGGATGCTTTCCAATCATACTCCGCCTAAAAATCCTTGGCCACAATATGCCGAATTTATTTCGGGCAACCCGCATTTACCGCAAGCTGTAGATGCCGCAAATTTCACAACGGATTTTTCCACATTAAGGTGGGACAGAAATTTAATGGATAAAACCTTGAATCCAGCTGCAATGGGACAATCACTAATGAAGCAGTATTTGTGGGCACAGGATATGTTAAGTGCATTTCATGATTCACTTGATAATGAAGTGGACCCTTCATCGGCTTCGCCTGATTCTGCCGGTAGTCCGAATTTTGACCCAACCAACAATGTTTTTTATGGTGGAGATGGATTAGATGGATTTATCGGTCAGGTATTAACGGCAGAAGGCATAAATAAAATGAAATTTATTATAAACTCATTAGCTTATGATGGAACGGCATTAGGAGCAGTTGATCCTGCAACTTATAATCCTGCCAACGGGATCAAATATTTCCCTCACAAAGTGGCAGTTACGGAAGAAGCCGTTGCCGCGGGTATGCCTCCTAAATTATCTACATTAACCGTAACGGATGCTTCCAGCGATTTGTTCGATCAGTTGTCGTTGTTATGGGGAACTTTGAACTTTAAAAATATGATGGATCCAGATAATAACTCATCCTCTGCACATTCGGCATATCATCATGTGTTTGATGGCGATCCTTTTCCGCCTGCAGCAGCTCAATCCGGTCTTCCGGGGCCTTTCGATTTAATGAAAGGATCGAGTAAAGTAATTTTCTTAAATTTGAAAGCAATGCATTATAACGATACCGCAGGTACTTTTGTAAATACCTCAAATCTAAATGGAGGAAATGTTGAAGAGGGCAATGAAATTAGTACTGTTAATGCAGGTTATTCATTGGTTATGTTAGCTAAGTTCATAAAGGAATTTGTCGGTACACCTTTGGAAACAATGGCAATGGATATGTTAAATGCACAAGCTAATTTTATGCTTAATAATTTACAAAAAAGTACTGGTGGATTTTATAATTCTTATACAATTGGAACAGGTGCCGATGCGAATCCAGAAAACGTTGTTTCTGTTGCCGGCGCAATAAGGGGTTTATATTCGGCTTTTACCGCAACAAATGATTCAACTTATTTAAATGCTGCAAATACCGCTTTTTCTTACCTTATTACTAATTATTATTTGCCTTCCCAAAAAGCATTTGTAACCGAATTGGGAAATCCGTCGGCTACTTATACTCCATATAATTTTGCTGTAATTGCCGGTGCGCTTAGAGAAGCAAGACTAGTTGGGAACAATTCGGAAGCTCCTATGATTTATACAAGATTTTTTAAAGAAGTAGCAAATAGTATGCAGCTCTCTGAAGGAGGAAATACAGGTGAAACCGGAAATGATTCCGATGGAGACGGAATACCGTTTATACCAGAACAGGCTGATGGTCTTCCTCCAATTTTTGCACCGGAAGCCAAATTAGACCTTGTAACCGGAGTTGAAAATAATGTTGTTTTAGCAAATAAATTTGAACTCGATCAAAATTATCCTAATCCTTTCAATCCTTCAACTGAAATTAAATATCAAGTTCCTGTTTCCGGGCTGGTTAGTCTTAAAATATATAATATTATCGGCGAAGAGGTTGCTACTTTGGTTAACAGCTTTAAAGCAAAAGGTGCTTACTCTATAAATTTCGATTCCGGAATTTATAATTTATCGAGCGGTGTTTATCTTTATAAACTTTCACAGAACAATCAAATTTCAGTTAGAAAAATGATCCTGCTGAAATAAATTTCCCTAATATAAACCGGGTTCCATTAAGGAACTTGGTTTATATTTTTTATTTACTGAATAGTGCGTCGTAAATTGCATCGTGAATAACCGGTCTGAATTTAATTATCTTTCTGTTTTTTCTTGTAGGATAAACTCTGTTTGTAAGTAAAATTACAAAAATGCCGGTATCTTTATTTACCCAAACAGATGTTCCCGTATAACCGGTATGACCGTAAGAATTTGCCGAGAACTTTGTTCCGAACGAAGAATAACCGCTGGTTGATTTTGTATCCCAGCCAATCCCCCGGCTGCTTTGGTCTGATTGTCTGGTAGTCCATTCTTCAATTGTTGAATTTTTTATGATTTGTTTCCCGTTATACATACCGTCGTTTAACATCATATGAAAAAATTTTGCCAAATCCGGAGCGGTAGAGAACAAACCGGCATGACCTGCAACGCCGCCCAGCATGTAAGCCCGTTCGTCATGGACTTCGCCTTGTAACGGTCTCATTCTGTAAAACGTATCTATTTCCGTAGGAGCGCATCTTTGCTTTAACGACGGAGGAGGATTATACATTGTGTTGTTCATACCAAGGGGTTTGAATAGATTTTTTTCGAGGAATTTATCCAAAGTAGTTCCGGAAATTCTTTCAATTACTTTTTGTAATGTTATCATTCCCAAGTCACTGTATACATATTTTGTGCCGGGTTTGTAAATCAGTTCCGTGTTCATAATATCGTTTATTACTTCCTTGCCGGTGTTGTAAATATCGTAATATTTTTTGAATGCGGGCAAACCGGAATTGTGAAGAAGTAAATTTCTTACCGTAATCTTTTCCTTGCCGTGATTTCCAAATTCCGGCAAATATGCAGCAACTTTTTCATCAAGGTTAAGTTTTCCCCGGTCATATAAAATCATTGCCGCAGTAGTGGTTCCAATTACTTTTGAAACGGATGCTAAATCAAAAAGAGTGTTCAAGTTCATTTTGGGTGAAGTTGAATCGTAAGTATAATGTCCGTACGCTTTTTCGTAAATTATTGAATTTTTATTACCTGTTAATAAAACAGCTCCGGGAAAAACCGAATCTTTGATGGCAGCGTACATCAAAGAATCGACTTTCTTGAACCGTGAAGAATTTCTTATTATTTCTTTCTTTTGAATGATTGTAGTACTGCAAGCCGCCAGAAATGCTGTGATTAATAAAACGAGAGAAAGTTTTAAATAATTATTCCGTTTCAATTTGAATATTCTCCTTGGTTTTTTTACCGAAGTTTGGGTCGAGTGGAATAAATTTAGTAATTATAAAAGCCGGAATAGTAGCAATTAAAACCCAAATAAAAAAGTGCTGGTATCCTATTAAATCCTCCAACCAGCCGCTGAACATTCCCGGAAGCATCATTCCGAGAGCCATAAATCCTGTTGCAATAGCAAAGTGGGCTGTTTTAAATTTTCCTTCGGAAATATAAATCATATACAACATATAAGCCGTAAAACCGAAACCGTATCCGAACTGTTCTACCGCAACGGCAGAAGAAATGGCCGTAAATGATTCGGGTTGAACATAAGACAAGTAAATATAAACAGCATCGGGTAAATTGATTGCTATTAACATCCACCAAATCCAATATTTAAGACCGTGTTTTGCGGCAAGAAAACCGCCGAGTAATCCTCCGACGGTTAAAGCAATAATTCCTATTGTTCCATAAATAACCCCAACTTCACCGGTTGTTAAACCCAAACCGCCAATTTCACGGGCATCAAGCATAAAAGGCGCTGCAAGTTTAACCAGCTGAGATTCGCCAAGACGGAAAAGAAGTAAGAATCCCAGAATTATTCCAATCCTGTCTTTCTTAAAAAACAGCACAAAAGTCTCTATAAATTCCTTAAAAAATCCTTCATTACCCTTTGCTGCCGGTTTATCAATATCGGGATACGGCAGAATAAATTTGTGATATAAAAAGAAAAGTAGAAACAGTGCAGCCAAAATGGAAATTGTTATTATCCACGCTAATGGGATATTACCGGCACGGGAAACAAATTTAGCACTCTCAACACTTTTAAGTTTAGGGTCTAGCTGAAACACCGCAAATGCCGGTTTATTCCAGTTCTTGTCGTTAAATTCAAATCTGTGTCCTTCTACAAGTTTTATACTTTTGCTTCCTCCTTCGTGAGCAAGGTTAACTACAACATTTTCGTTAGGCGGAGGTTTTTTTGAAAGATGAAAATAAATTATTCCTATGTTACCAACGGTGGATTCTTTTTTGACAATCTTTTTTTCTTTTCCGAATAAGTCCTTAACGGTTTTAGAAAACCAGGACAATTCCTTTTTATTATCTTTTTGTTTTGTTTGCTTCCTGCTAGGTTGATTATTTGCATCTTCGTAAAATCCGCCGGCAGTGTTTGCCTTTTTAATTTTTTTAATAATTAAATCTACTTCGTTTCTATTTCTGTTTGACATCCCTATTTTTAAGTTTGAAGTATTTGTAACTATTCTTAAGTCTCCCGGAAGTTCATTAAATGTAAGAGAGTCAAAGTTCGCAATGAACGTATTTTCTTTTATGGGAGCGGATTGAACGCTTAACTCAACCGGAGATAAACCGGTTGAGCTTTCAAGATAACCTGCAAGAATTATTAATAAACCTTGCCCTGTAATCATTGCGAATCTGTAAAACGTACTTCTAATGCCAACAAAAAAAGCTTGATCGTGTTCATTTAATCCCAACATATAAAAACCGTCTGCAGCTATATCGTGAGTTGCGGAACTGAAAGCCAGCAGCCAAAAGAAAGCGAGAGTATATCTGAAAAAGTTTGGTACGGGAATGGTTAA
>JALSTI010000165.1 GCA_026983795.1 Melioribacteraceae bacterium | reverse complement strand
GAAATATAGTGTTGAAGTCCGTATTATTTCGGCTACAAATAAAGATTTGCGCCAAATGGTAAAACAAAAACAATTCCGGCAAGATTTGTATTACCGGTTGAATATATTAAATATCCATATTCCTCCTCTTAGGGAACACAAGGAGGATATTAAACCTCTGATAGAATATTTCATGAAAAGGTATTCGTTAAAATATAATGTGGAAAATCCGGAAATTTCCGAAGATGTTATAGATATATTAACAAATTTCGAGTGGTACGGAAATACAAGGGAATTGAAAAATTTGGTGCTTAGAATGTTGCTTATACAGAACGGTAAAATTAATATGGATGTGGCGCGTTTGTGTCTTAAAGATCAACTTCACCGTAGACTGGAAGAATTGGAAAATATAAAAATTCCGGAAAAGGATTTTATTCTTCCCCTGAAAGAAGCTGAAAAAAAATTCAGGAAACAATACGTTACGGCTGTTCGGCAATTATTTACAACTGACTCGGAAACCGCAAAATACCTTGGGATAGCAAAGTCGAACTTTCATCGATTATTAAAAGAGCTAAATCTCAAATGATTATCATTTTTATAACTAAGTTCTTTTTTTTATAACTCCAGCCCAATTTTTTACATCTATAAAATTAATTAACTAAGGTTCTGTAAGCTATTGTATATTTGGAAATTATCGCAGATTGTACCAGAAATAGCGGTATGGCATTTTTATTGTGATTAAGTAGTTATTAGCCACAGGTATTTCCTTGGAAAAATAGCATGTAATACCGGCACTAAGTTTTTCAATTAAAATCAAGGAGGATTTATGAAGGGTAGTAATTACAAAAAATTATATACCAAATTTTCTATTGTGCTTTTCTTGTTTTTATCATTTTCATTTTTTTCTCAAGTAAACGGGCAAGGTAAAATTACCGGAAAGATAAAGGATTCGAAAGGTCCTCTTATCGGGGTTAATGTTTATCTGCAAGGAACAACATTAGGTTCATCAACAAATTCTGATGGAATTTATACAATTACCAATATTCCCCAAGGTTCCTATACTCTTAAAGTGAGATATGTCGGTTATAAAACAATTGTAAAGAAACTAACGGTAAAGGAAGGCGAGACCCTGACCGAGAATTTTGTGATGCAGCCTGACGTTTTAGGTCTGAGCGAGGTTGTGGTTACCGGTGTTACAAATCCGGCATCGAAAATTAAATCCAGTATTTCAATATCTTCATTGAATATGAAAGGTATTGAAAAATCGGCGCCAAGGTCAACTGCGGAAATATTCCGTACAATTCCGGGTATCAGGTCCGAATCTTCCGGCGGCGATGGTAATGCTAATATTACAGTTCGTGGTGTTCCTATTTCCGCGGGCGGATCTAAATATTTGCAATTGCAAGAAGACGGTCTGCCGATCCTCCAATTCGGTGATATTGCTTTTGCTACAACCGATATGTTTGTAAGAGCCGATCAAACCATTGCAAAAATCGAAGCTATTCGCGGTGGCTCGGCATCAACAATGGCAAGTAACTCACCGGCAGGTATTATCAACTTTATTAGTAAGACGGGTACTGTGAAAGGCGGAAGCTTTATTTTTACACGTGGTTTGGATTATAGAACATCCAAAGTGGATTTTGATTATGGATCGCCAATCGCAAATCAGTGGAGTTTTAATGTCGGCGGATTTTTTAGAACCGGTGAAGGACCAAGAACCGCCGGTTATAACGGTAATCATGGCGGTCAAATCAAAATGAATCTTACTAAATTATTCGATGGCGGCTATGTACGGTTTTACTTTAAATATTTAAACGATAGAGCAATAGCATACATGCCAATGCCGGTAAAGGTAACCGGTTCAAATGATTCTCCTACTTATGAATCAATACCAGGTTATGATATTACTTCAGGAACAATGCAAAGTCCGTACTTACTCCAAAATCTTGGTATAGGAGGCAATGGCGCTTTGAGAAGAAGTAATGTTGCAGATGGAATGCATCCTCTGTCGACTGCAATTGGAGTTGAATTCGTAAAAGATTTTGCAAATGGATGGCATTTTGAAAACAGAAGTAGGTTTGCACTTAATTCCGGTCGGTTTTTATCACCGTTCCCTGCACAAATCGGCACACTTCAAAGTATGGCTGAATCTATTGGGGGAACCGGGGCTAAACTAAAATACACAGACGGTACTCCTGTTGGTTCCGGTTTTGACGGGAACGGTCTTGCACTACGAATCCATTTGTTCGATACCGAATTAAATAATTTTAATAATTTTGTAAATGATTTTAAAGTATCCAGAAAAATTGGCAATGCTAACTTTACGGCCGGATATTATTTCTCTAAACAAAGAATTTCAATGTCGTGGTTATGGAATTCTTATTTAATGGAAGTTAACGGTAAAGATGCAAGATTAATAGACGTTTATGCTTCCGACGGAACAAAATTAAGTCAAAATGGTCTTTATGCCTATGGCGTCCCTTTCTGGGGAAACTGCTGCCAAAGAAACTATGATACCGATTACATGACAGATGCTCCTTATTTTAGTGTGAATGTTGATGTAAATGAAGCATTTAATATCGATGCCAGTATTCGTTATGATTACGGACATGTAACCGGACATTTTGCAGGTCCCGTTCAAACAACATACGATGTAAATAATGACGGAACCATTT
>JALSTI010000164.1 GCA_026983795.1 Melioribacteraceae bacterium | reverse complement strand
AAGTTACAATTTGCTTGAATTCTGGTTTCGCGATGCCAACGGTTCGAACGTTCCGTATTTTGTTGATACTTTAAATTGGACAGGCTGGAAAGTTAAAAGTATAAATCTGGCAGACCTTAATATCTCAGGCGAAATAAAGTTCCATAGCATTGTTATTAAAAAAGCCGGCAATGGAAGTAATGAAGGTGTGTTATTTTTCGATGATGCTCAAACGGATATTGTAGTTCCGGTTAATGAAGAGACCAATAAATTACCGGTTAAATTTAAACTTTCTCAAAATTATCCCAATCCGTTTAATCCAACAACAACAATTAAATATACAATACCGACCCCACCCCAACCCTCCCCTTCGCAAGGGGAGGGAGTAAGGGAGGGGTTCCTTGTTTCCTTAAAAATATATGATGTTTTGGGAAGGGAAGTGGCAACGCTTGTAAATAAAAAACAAAAACCCGGAGTTTACAAAGTTGAATTTAATGCATCTAATTTACCTTCGGGAGTTTATTTATATAGAATTAAAGCCGGAAGCTTTGTTCAAGTCCGGAAGATGATTTTGCTGAAATAATACAAGTTTAAAGAACTATTAATTTAATGAATAACAAAACCAAGTACTAAATAAATTAAAGCAGTTACTGCTCCTGCGGTTAGAGCATACGGGAGCTGGGTTTTTACATGATCAATATGATCGCTTGCGGATGCCATTGAAGAAATAATTGTTGTATCCGAAATGGGCGAACAATGATCGCCGAAAACACCGCCGCCTAATACCGCGGCAATAGAAAGATAAAGATTGGCGTTTAATCCTTGTGCCATCGGAACGGCAATTGCAGTCATAATTGCGAAAGTTCCCCATGACGTACCTGTGGAAAATGCAATGAAACAAGCAACCACAAAAATTATTACAGGCACAAAATTTGGCGAGAGCCATTGCTTAGATAAATCTGCTACATACTGACCTGTTCCCAATTCACGGCAAACCGTTCCGATTGCAAAAGCCAGCATCATCAATAATGCCAACGGTATTAAGCCGCCGATTCCCTTAAATGCAAGATCGATAATTTCTTTAAATGAAAATATCTTTTGGCTTCTATAAAGTATAGCGGATACGGTTAGAGCAATTAGCACCGAGTAAAGAACTGAAGCCGAGCCCGAACCTTTCCCGATTGCAAAAAATATTTGTTCGAACCAAGGATATTGATGAATATTTTCCACATTTCCCCAACCGGTAAATATTAGCATAAAAGGCATCATAAGAACCATTGTTGCAATGGGAATAATCATGTTTTTTGCTTTCGGTTGTACTTTATCTTTTACTTCAAGCGATACAACATCGGCCGAAATCATGGGGATTGCGCCATCGCGAATTACTTTACCTTCTTTTTGTGCACGCTCTTCCGCTTTTTTCATCGGACCGAAATCTTTACCGGTAACTATTATCGTTACTACCATTACCATTGCCAGCATCGGATAGAAATTTAACGGAAATGCTCCTAGCATCACTTTGAAAGGATGTTCAAACCCTTGAGCTGCCAAAAGTCCCATTATATAAGCTCCCCAAGCATTTAGCGGAATTAAAATGCAAGTCGGAGCGGAAATGGAATCGGCGATATATGCAAGTTTTTCTCTCGGAATATTCAGCCTGTCGAAAACCGGTCGGAATGTTGTTCCTACTGTTAAAGCATTAATACTGGATTCAACAAATATTGATGTGCCTGTTAACCATGCCAGCAGCTGGACAATTGTTCTGCTCTTACCGATTTTCTTTTTCTCGAGATAATGCAGTAACCGGTTAATTAGTTTAACAAATCCGTCAACTCCGCCTGAGCGCTGAATAAAAGCAATAAGAGCGCCAACCAAACTGCTGAACATTATTGTGCGGGTATTCCCCGGCTCTTTGAATACGTTAACCAAAGCTTCTACTGTGCCCACAGTTCCGTCTAATAAATTTCCTCCTTTTAAAATTACCCAGCCAAGCCAAATGCCAAATAAAAGTGAAATGAAAACTTGTCTTGTTTTGATAGCAAGGATAATTGCTATTAAAGGCGGAAATAGCGACCAGAAACTGTAATTGTCCATAAGACCCAGAATCGTTTGTAATCGGAATAAAAAAACAATTTTGAGATTTAATATAGAAAAATCCCTTGGTTATAATCAATACTTAATAATTTTCAAAAAATTTTTGTATTCTAAAATTTGAATATATTTTTGTGTCTTAATATTTAAAGGTATTGCAATGTCAGCTTTTCAAAAGTATTTAACTATTGTTTTTCTTTTTTTGGTTTCAAGTATGCTGTTAGCTCAAACCATTGAAAATAATAAATGGACAACCCGGTTTGAAAGATCGAATTATTTAAAGACCGAAACTTATGCGGAAACGATGGATTATTTTAAAAGGTTAAGCGATAATTCTAAAATAACAAAGTTCGTAAAAATTGGCACTTCGCCGCAAGGAAGAGATTTAATGTGTTTAATAGTTGCTAATGGTAAAGAGTTTAATCCGGGGTTGGCAAAAAGAAGCGATAAAGCAATCATACTAATTAAAACGGAATTCATTCCGGTGAAATTGAAGGAAAAGATGCAAGCATGATTTTACTACGACAAATATTAATCGAAAAGAAATATTCTAAACTTCTCGATCATGTTATTTTGCTGGTGATTCCTATTT
>JALSTI010000163.1 GCA_026983795.1 Melioribacteraceae bacterium | reverse complement strand
TATTAAAGGAAAACGGAAAAATTATCGCCGCTGCCGAAGTTCGAATTTCTATTATCGGCTTTTTGAAAAGAGGAATCGCTTATATTCGTTGGGGACCTTTATGGAAATTAAAAAACGAAGAACATCAAATTTCGAAACTTGAAACCGTTCTTAAAGAATTAAGAAATGAGTATGTTATAAAAAGACGTTTAAAATTGCGAATATTTCCCGAATGTTACGAGAATGATAATGATTTTCTTATAGATGTTTATAAAAAAGCCGGTTTTAAACTGAATAAAAAATACCGGAACGAAAAAACTATAATTTTGAATATAAAACCGCATTTGAAGGAAATAAGAAGTAATTTTAAAAGTAAATGGAGAAACAGGTTAAAAAAATCGGAACAAAATGATTTTGATATAATATCCGGTCATAGCGACATTTTGTTTGAAAAATTTTTTAAGATATACGAGGAAATGCATGAATTTAAACATTTTAAAGATCAAATCGGTGTCGGTTCTTTTGAAGTAATGCAACACGATTTACCCGAGAAATATAAGATGAAAGTATTTTTAGCTGAATCCGGCGGTTCTCCGGCGGCTGCGCTCGTCGGTACGGCTATCGGTAATACGGGAATTTGTTTATTGGCGGCATCAAATAAACTCGGCAGACAACTTTCAGCTTCTTACCAATTACACATCCGGATGATTGAATGGCTAAAAAATATGAATTGTAATTATTATGATTTAGGCGGAATTGATCCGGTTAAAAATCCGGGCGGATACAGATTTAAATCCGGATTTAACGGAAAAGAGGTGACTTTTATCGGTGCATTCGAAGCTTGCATTTGCCCGGTTAGCTGGATTATTACAAAAGCCGGCGAAATATACTTTAAATTATTACACTATATTAAATTTTAATATTTTTAATTTTATTTTATAAATATGAATATAAAAAATCTGTCAATAGAAAGAATTAATTCTCAATCAAATAAATGGAACGAACTTCTAAAACTTTTTGAGGATGCAAATATTTATCAAACCGGAGCATTTGGAATAAATTCGAAAGGCGGCTCCAAACTTGAAAATGTTGTTATAAAAAACAATAATACCGTTATTTCAATTGCGCAAGTAAGGATTAAAACCTTACCGTTTCTGAATAGAGGCGTTGCCTATGTTAGATGGGGACCGTTATGGAGAAAATCCGGTGAAACACAGGACTTAAATAATTTCAGAATGGCTGTTTCCAAACTATACGGCGAATACGTTTTAAATAAAAAGCTGGTATTACAAATAATGCCTAATATTGTTTCGGACGGTGATAAAACCCTTCCGATTTTAAACGAGTCCGGGTTTTTAAAATCCGGAAATGATTTCCCGTATTATTCAATTTTTGTTGATATTTCCAAACCTCTGGAAGAAATAAGAAAATCTTTCAGAAAGAAATGGAGGTATAGCTTAAAGCAAGCCGAAAAAAATAATTTGGAAGTAAAGTCCGGAACAGATTTAGCTTTATTCGAGCAATTTTATTCAATCTATAAAGAAATGCACGGGAGAAAGAAATTTAAGGAAACGGTAAATGTAGATTCGTTTAAAGACATTCAAGAATTATTACCGCCGGATCAAAAAATGCAAATATTTATTTGCGAGAAAGATGGCAATCCGGTTTCTGCTCTTGTTGGAAGTGCTCTCGGTAATACGGGTATTTATTTACTCGGCGGCACAACTCAAACCGGACTTAAACTATCCGCTTCGTATTTGGTTCAGTGGGAAACTATAAAATGGTTAAAGTCTAAAAATATTAAATGGTATGATCTTGGCGGAATTGATCCCGAAGGTAATAAAGGAGTTTATATTTTTAAAAAAGGATTGGGAGGCAATGAAATTAAATTTATCGGAAAGTTCGAAGCATATAAAAGTTTTTTGAGTAAAACTGTGGTTAAATTGGGTGAGAAATTAAGCAGTTAAAACAATGCGCAATATATTACGCTGCTAAAACGCTCCAATATTAGTCGATTTAGAACATCTAATTACATGAAATAATTTATCAAGCGTTATACATTCTCCCTTTTGTAACAACGGGGAATTTATTTTAAGTCTAAAGTTGTATGTCCTTTCATTAAAAAATAATGGTTCCGCATATACGCCGTTTTTATCGAAACCCGTATCTTGTTGGTAAGAAATCCAATCTTTATAGTAAGTATTATTTACCCATGCAATCGACCGGCTTTTAGTAAACCAACAATTATAATCGATATCTTTATTCCGCAAATCATAAAAGAAGACAACAGCATAATAGTTTTCGTTATATCCCAAATTATTCGCCAAGAAAACATATCCGTTGTTATTATTAAGCGCTACGCATGCACTTGTTGTGCTAACAACCGTATTATTAAAAACGAAAACACTATCCGAATTATCCTGTACGCTTATTCCAATTCCTTTAATATCAAATATGAGGTTATGATGGATTGCTATATTTTTAATTTTACCGGAGTTAAACGCATAAGTTTGAACAGCTACTTCTTTACCCTTGAAGTTTTTATTATCATATATTAGATTATTTTTAATTTCGATATTTTTCAAATAATTAACTGTATCTCCGTTACTCATAATATCAATTCCGGTATGGTAATTATTAAATATTCTATTTGAATCCACCAAACCATTTGCCGTTGGAAAATT
>JALSTI010000162.1 GCA_026983795.1 Melioribacteraceae bacterium | reverse complement strand
AGGTAAGGATGGAAATTTTTGCCATGCCTTTCTTTTTTGTTTTATCGAATATTGCTCTGGTTATCGGTTTTATTAAATTTTTAAGAAACCGGCATTCAATTATTTGGGAATCCACGGAAAGATGAAAAAGTACGATGTCACAATCATTGGTGCGGGAATTGTCGGTTTGGCAACAGCATATCAGCTGCTTAAGAAAAATCCGCAGTTATCAGTTTTAATCTTGGAAAAGGAAAATGATGTTGCCAAACATCAAACAGGCAACAATAGCGGCGTAATTCATTCCGGTATCTATTATAAACCCGGGAGCTTAAAAGCAAAAAATTGCCGTAACGGATATAAGATGTTGTTGGAATTTTGTGATGAGAATGAAATTGAATATGACATTTGCGGGAAGGTAATTGTTGCGGTTGATGAAAATGAAATTGATACTTTAATGCGAATTTACGACCGGGGAATAAAAAACGGTTTGCAGAATTTAAAAGTTTTAGATGAAAAAGAACTTTTTCAAATTGAACCGCATGCAAAAGGTGTTAAAGCTGTTTTTGTACCGGAGACGGGAATTATCGATTACACTGCAGTTTCAAAAAAAATGTTGAAGTTAATAAAAAATTTTAATGCGGAGGTTATTTTTGAAGAAGAAGTTACCAAAATCATTCAAAATACCGGGGAAATAACCGTTGTATGCAGAAATAACACTTATAAAAGCGGCTTTTTAGTTTCGTGTGCCGGTTTGTATTCCGATAAAATTGCCAAGCTTACTCATCCCGGTCTTCCTATTAGAATTATCCCGTTCCGCGGTGAATATTACACCATTAAAAAAGAAAAGCGAAATTTTATTAATTCTTTGATTTATCCGGTTCCCGATGACAGATTTCCGTTCCTCGGCGTCCATTTTACAAGAATGATTGATGGAAATGTTGAAGTTGGACCTAATGCGGTACTTGCATTTAAACGTGAAGGTTATAGAAAAAGTGATATTAATTTAGCGGAATTGCTGGAAACTCTTACTTGGCCCGGATTTCATAAAGTAATCAAAAAATATTGGAAAACAGGTATTCAAGAGTTTTACAGGTCTTTTAGTAAAAAAGCTTTTGTTAAAGCAATTCAAAGAATTGCCCCGGAAATTTCTTTGGAAGATATAGAAAAAGGGGGCGCTGGCGTAAGAGCTCAAGCGTGCGATATTAAAGGCGGATTGTTAGATGATTTTTACTTTGTAGAAGGTGAAAGGGTGCTTCATGTCTGCAATGCTCCATCCCCTGCGGCTACTGCTTCTTTATCTATCGGAAATTACATTTCTAAAAAAATATTATCGGCAATAAGTTAAATTAGTATATTAAAGTTTCTATTTTTGTATTTTTTTGTACAAAATCAACTTTTTGAAAATTGAACAGCAAACCCGAAAAATTATTAGTTCTACTTGTAGATTTTATAACTATCAATCTTACATGGTTGGTTTATTACTATATCAGGGTTGAATCGGGATTATTTGCAATTTTTACCAGACCCGATTTTCTGCTCACTTTACCGGCAATTTACTTCTATTGGTTGTTAATATTTACATTCGTCGGAATGTACCGCACTTGGTTTGCAAGATCGCGTTTTGATGAATTAACAACCCTCTTCAAAGCTTCTTTTGTGGGTATTTTTATTTTATTTTTTCTCATTTTTTATGACGATATGATTCACGGACAAAGCGCAGGAAATAGATATCTGATATTTTTATATTGGTCAATTTTTCTTGTTTTTGTCGGCTCCGGCAGGCTTTTTGTTAGAAGTTTACAACGTTATTTATTGATAAAAGGAGTTGGCAGGCGAAATGCGCTCATTATCGGTTACAATCCGAAAGCATTCAATATCCAGCGAACCATCACTAATTATAGAGGCTTGGGTCTCGACCCGGTTGGTTACGTTGCGGTTAAAGAGGAAAATATAGGTAAGGAATATGACGGAGTTAAAGTTTACGATACTTTTGAAAATATAAATAAAGTAATAGATAAACTGGATGTAAAAGAGATAATTTTAGCGCTGGAAAAACACGAGGATGATGTATTGATAAGCGTTATTAGCAAATGTGAGGATAAGCAAGTCGGATTGAAAATCGTTCCTGATCTTTACGAAATTATAAGCGGTCAGGCAAGAACAAACCAAATTTACGGTTTTCCGCTTATTGATATTATGCCGCAATTAATGCCCGAATGGGAAAAAAAATTAAAAAGAATAATTGATATTTTTATTTCATTATTAATTTTAGTAATTACTTTGCCGGTTACTATAATTACTGCAATAGCTATAAAATTGGATAGTAAAGGACCGGTATTTTTTTTACAGGAACGAATGGGACAAAACGGCAAGGTGTTCAAAGTAATTAAATTCAGATCAATGATTGATAATGCGGAAGCTTATTCGGGACCCGTTTGGTCCCACAAAGATGATCCCAGAATTACCAAAGTGGGCAAATTTATCCGCAAGGTAAGAATAGATGAAATTCCGCAAATGATTAATGTTTTGAAGGGCGAAATGAGCTTGGTGGGTCCGCGCCCCGAAAGACCGTATTTTGTTGAAAAACTTACTAAGGAAATTCCGTTATATAAAAGAAGATTGAGGGTAAGACCCGGCGTAACGGGCTGGGCTCAGGTAAAACACAAATATGACGAAACGATTGACGACGTAAAAACCAAATTGAGATTTGATCTTTTTTATATTGAAAATATGTCTTTAAGAATGGATTTTAAAATTTTATTCCGAACCATTTTTGTCGTACTTTCCGGGAGAGGTCACTTTGAATAATACTGATAGTTTAACAGTCAAATTGAAATCAATTATTATCATTCCCACATTTGATGAATTAAATAATGTACAGAAATTAATTCCTGAATTACGCGAGATGTATCCGGAGATTGATATACTTATTGTAGATGATAATTCACCCGACGGTACTGCTCAGTTTGTTGAAAATTACTCCAAAAAAGATTCTGCGGTTCATCTGATAAAAAGAAAAGGTAAAATGGGTTTAGGCACTGCTTATGTTGCAGGCTATAAATATATGCTTGAACATAACTACGATATCGCCTTTCAAATGGATGCCGATTTTTCTCATGATCCGAGGGAAATACGAAATTTTATGCAGTACCTTGACCGTTACGATTTGGTTATAGGCAGCAGGTATTTGGTCGGCGTTAACGTAATTAATTGGCCTATGCGGAGATTACTCCTTTCTTACTTCGCAAATAAATATACCAAGTTTATAACCGGTTTGCCCATTAATGATTGTACCGGGGGATTCAAATGTTTTAAACGCAAAGTCTTAGAATCTATAGAGTTAAATAATATTAGTTCTAATGGTTATGCTTTCCAAATAGAAATGAACTACAAAGTTTGGAAGAAAGGATTCAAAATAGGAGAAATGCCGATTGTTTTTATCGATAGAGTAGAGGGAACTTCCAAAATGTCTAAAAAAATTGTTAGGGAAGCTATTCTTATGGTTTGGAAGTTACGTATCAGAAGCATCCTCGGTATCCTAAAATAAACGGACGTGATGGACTTATCAATTATTATAGTGAATTACAATGTAAAAGAATTCCTTCTGAATTTATTAGATTCTTTAACCAAAGCTACAAAAAATTTTTCGGCTGAAATTATTGTTGTGGATAATGCTTCGACCGATGGCAGCATTAATTTGTTGAATCAAAAGTATCCTGCCGTTAAAACAATTTTAAATAATGAAAATATCGGCTTTGGGGCTGCAAATAATAAAGCATTAAAAATTTCAAAAGGGAAATATATAGTTCTCATTAATCCCGATACTATCGTAAAAGAAGATACATTTGTAAAATTGGTCGATTTTTTTGAAAGACATCCGGAAGTTGGTCTGGCTGGTTGTAAAGTTTTGAATCCCGACGGTACACTGCAACTTGCTTGCAGAAGAAGTTTCCCGGGTCCGTGGACGTCTTTTACTAAAGTGTTTGGTTTAAGTAAATTATTTCCTAAAAGTAAATTGTTTGCAAAATACAATTTAACCTACCTTGACGAAAATAAAAGTTATGAAGTAGATGCAATTTCCGGCGCTTTTATGATGATGAAACGCGAAGTGTACGAAACAATAGGCGGCTTCGATACACAATTCTTTATGTACGGAGAAGACCTTGATTATTGTTACCGTACGCAAAAAGCAGGATATAAAGTTTATTATTTTAGCGGAACGGAAATAATTCATTTTAAAGGCGAAAGCACTAAACGAAGCGATTTGGATGAGACTAAAATGTTTTATAACGCTATGCATTTATTTGTAAAAAAACATTTTTCTTCATCCTTTATAGTTTCTTCAATTTTGCAAACGGCTATTATTGTACGCAAATTAGTTGCGTTTGCTAATGTTTATAAACACGCAATAGCCGCAATGTTTCTCGATTTCATATTTTTTGTCGCGGCTTTATTCTTTGCTGAAAAAATTTACAAATCAAGTCACTGGCTTGGATTTCCCGGTTTTGTTAAACCGTGGATTTATATTTTACCGGCTGTGCTTCAATTAGTGGTTTCGGCATTTTTTGGCGCTTACAAGAAAAATTCAATTTCAATCTTAAAAAGTTGGGCGTCCCTCATTTTAGGTTTTTTTATACTTTCCTCATTAACATTTTTTCTTAAACAATTTGCATTTAGCAGGGCGGTTGTTCTTATTACTTATGCATTTCTGTTTTTTATGTATCCTGCCTGGAGAATTCTTTATAAAATATTTTTTAGTTCGGGACTTACAAACGCCTCAACAAACGTTCGAACGCTGGTGGTTGGAACCGGTGAGAAAGCCATTGATTTGGTGAAAAAATTAAAAATGGATATAAATTCAATGACTGATATAGTTGGTTTTATTAGCGTAGAAATGAATTATGTAGGCTCTGAATTAAACGGATACAAGGTAATAGGAAATATAGACGGAATAAGAAAAATTGTAAAGGATAAAAAAATAGAAAAAGTTATTTTTTCATCCAATGATCTTTCATTCGAAAAAATGTTTTCCGTAGTATCAAAATGCCAAGGCGAAAATGTAGAATTTCTTGTCTCGGGTAACGAAGCGGATTATTTGGTTGGTAAATCGATGGCTACTCAAATAGACGACGTTCCTCTCTTGAAAATGTATTATAACATTTCTTCCTCAACCCATAAAATAATTAAAGCAATTGCCGACAGGGTTATATCTTTGTTAATTTTAATTTTTATCTATCCTTTTGTATATTTTTTTGATAAACTTGGAAATTCAAGAAACGACTTTATTAATTTTGTTCTGAATGTACCTAAAGTTTTTACGGGTAAAATGAGTTTGGTAGGACCGAAATTTAACTCGTATTACAAAGACTTATTTATGGGTAAACTCGGTTTAAGCGGTTTGTGGTATACGGAAAATGTTGATCTTGCTGATCAGTCGGAAATAAATAAATTGGATCTTTTTTACGCAAAGAATCAAAATTTGTGGCTCGATCTGGAAATTTTAGGAAAATCATTCGCTAAAATGTTTTACAAAATGGAGAAAAAACAATAATGGTAAACAATATTTTGGATTTTGAAAAACCGATTATTGAATTGGAAGAAAAAATTGAAGAAATGCGAAAACTTGAAGAAAATTTGGATATTGAAAATGAAATAAAAACCTTGGAAGATAAAGTACATAAACTCAAGCGGAATGTTTATGAAAACCTTACCAGATGGCAAAGAGTACAGCTTGCCAGACATCCGCAAAGACCTTATACGTTGGATTATATATATTTAATGACCACCGATTTTGTTGAATTACATGGCGACAGACATTTTAAAGACGACAAGGCAATTGTAGGTGGTTTGGCAAAACTCGGTAACGAAAAAGTGATGATTATTGGTCATCAAAAAGGAAGGGACACAAAGTCCAATTTATACAGAAATTTTGGGATGCCGAATCCCGAAGGATACCGGAAAGCATTACGTTTGATGAAATTGGCAGAAAAGTTTAATATTCCGGTTATTTCTATGTTAGATACCCCCGGAGCCTATCCGGGTATCGAAGCCGAAGAAAGGGGACAAGCCGAAGCTATTGCTAAAAACCTTTTTGAAATGAGCAAATTAAAAGTGCCTGTTATTGTTGTTATTATTGGCGAAGGTGCCAGCGGCGGTGCTTTGGGTATTGGAGTGGGTAACAGGGTTTTAATGTTGGAAAATACATGGTACTCGGTTATTAGTCCCGAATCATGCTCAAGTATTCTTTGGCGAAGTTGGGAATATAAAGAACAAGCCGCCGAAGCATTAAAATTAACCGCCAAGGATTTGTTGGAACACAAAATTATCGATAGAATAATTCCCGAACCGCTCGGCGGAGCGCACAGGGATCATAATAAAATTGCCGATACTCTTAAAAATGTGTTGCTTGAGGAATTGGCAAATCTTAAAAAAATGAAGCCTGAAAAACTGGTTCAGGATCGATTGGAAAAATTCGGTTCTATGGGCGTTTATGTTGAATGATTTAATTATCTTTCTGAAAAACTGTTTTTATTTGGTAACTCTATAAATGCTGTCTTATAAAACTATAATTCGTGTTCGATATGCAGATACCGATAAAATGGAATTTGTTTACAACGGAAAATATCTCGAATATTTTGAAGTGGGTAGAACCGAGTTATTAAGAAGCGTGGGTTTGCCTTATAGCCATCTGGAAAAACAAGGTTACCAACTTCCGCTTATTCAAGCGCATGTTAATTATAAAAATGCCGCGCATTACGACGATTTATTGGAAATAGAATCGGTTCTAAATGAAATCCGTTCTGCTAAAGTTCATATCGATTATATCATTAGAATAAAAGACAGCCAAACCGTAATTGCAACGGGATATACCGATCACATGTTTATTAAAGCCGATACCAAAAAACCTACGCGTCCTCCTAAAATTTATATTGATGCTTTGCTGCCTTTTTTTGAAAAGTCAACAGAGTGAAAAAACAGAATGATTGAGAAACTAAAAGAATTATCGAAAGATACTGCTATTTACGGTATCAGCACAATCTTTGGAAGGTTTCTCGGTTTTCTACTCGTACCTTTTTACACAAATGTTTTTTCCACTTCGGAGTACGGATTATATGCTTATCTTTATTCGGTTATTGCGTTTCTAAACATAGTTTATATATACGGAATGGATGCCGCATATTTAAAGTATTCTTCTTTGGAACAAGAAAATAATAATTCCGATATTTTTTCCACGCCGTTTTTGTTTGTAGCATTTACATCCGTTGTAATCAGCTTTATCGTATTTTCATTCAAACATCAGGTAAATAATTGGTTGGGCATTCCCTCCGGTTATTCGTATTTATTGATTTACATGCTTGCAATCATTTTACTGGACACATTAGCATTAATTCCCTTTGCCAGTTTAAGGATTGAACGTAAAGCAAGTAAATTTGCTACAATAAAAATTTTGAACATCTCAATAAATCTTACGCTTAATTTACTTTTGATCCTTTATTACAAAATGGGTATAGAAGCCATTTTCATAAGTAATATTGCGGCTTCTGCTTTTTCGCTTATCGTATTAATTCCTGATATATTAAAAAAATTAAAAATTAAAGTAAATACGGCAAGGTTAAAACAAATGCTTAAATTCGGTTTGCCGTATTTGCCCGCCAGTATAGCCGCAATGATAGTTCAAATGATTGACGTCCCGATACTTCGCTATTTAACCAACGATTCAACCGTTGGTATTTACAGGGCAAATTATAAACTTGGTATTTTTATGCTCCTTTTTGTCTCGATGTTTCAATATGCATGGCAACCTTTCTTTTTAAATACCGCGAAAGATAAAAATGCGAAAGAAATTTTTTCCAAAGTATTAACCCTTTTTGTTCTTGTTGCCACATTAATCTGGGTTGTTATTAGTTTATTTATAAACGACTTGGCAAAAATAGAATTTCTGAACGGTAAAACATTAATCGGTAAAGACTATTTGGTTGGAATTTACATTGTGCCGGTTGTTCTTTTTGCATATATCTTTCACGGAATGTACGTAAACTTCAATGCCGGTTTATACATAGAAGAAAAAACAAAATATTTTCCTTATGTAACTGCTGCAGGCGCAACAATTAATATAATTGTGAATTTTTTATTAATTCCCGTTTGGGGAATTATGGGAGCTGCATTGGCTACGTTAGCAAGTTACTTAACAATGGCAATCCTTATGTATTTTGTCTCGAATAAATTTTATAAGGTGAAATATGAATTCGGAAGAGTAATACCGAATCTGATTGTTACAGCATTTGTATTGATTGCCTATTACTATTTGTATAATTTGGGTTACCTTACAATTTTATTAAAATTCGGATTATTGGTCGGTTTCTTTTTTGCGCTCATTTTAACAGGTGTACTTAAAAAATCGGAAATTGTTTATGCAAGTAAGATTATTTTCGGAAAAAGATAAATAATTCTATTAACTTTGCATCACTCAATTCCTCATTGGTCAATATTTAATTTCCTTGAAATATGAATAGTGTAACTATAAAACTAAAAAGAATAAATAATAAATTTAATAATATCCCTCTTCCAAAATATGAAACTGCTAACAGCTCCGGCTTGGATATACGCGCCGCACTGGAAAACGATATGATACTTCCCGCGGGAAAAATTGCCATGGTTCCTACAAACATAAGCGTTGAAATTCCCGAAGGTTTCGAAATTCAAGTGCGCCCCAGAAGCGGTTTGGCAATTAAACACGGAATAGGTGTACTGAATTCACCCGGAACTATAGACGCGGATTACCGCGGCGAAATTAAAATTATTTTGTTCAATTTTAGTGATAACGACTTTGTAATTCATTCCGGCGACCGTATTGCGCAATTAGTTGTTAGCACTGTTTTCAAAGCTGACTTAGTTGAAGTTGAAGAATTATCTTTAACTCAAAGAAACGAAGGCGGATTTGGTCATACGGGTAAAAAGTAATTTTATAATTAAATAATTGGAATTTTTATTAAATGAACGATTTTGTTCATCTGCACAATCATTCGCATTACAGTTTGCAAGATGCCGCTTGCACGGTATCGGCTTTAGTTGACGCCGCAAAGAAAAACGAAATGCATGCTCTCGCTCTTACAGATCACGGAGTAATGTACGGAATTTCGGAATTTTATAAAAAAGCAAAAAGCGCGGGAATAAAACCGATAATTGGGATGGAAGCTTATATTGTGATGCAAGGAAGCAGATTTGACCGCGGCGATAAATACGCAAATCCTTCTAAAAAAAGAAAAAAACATTATAATCATTTAGTTTTGTTGGCCAAAAATAAAACCGGTTATAAAAATTTGGTCAAACTTTCCACAATTGGTTTTACCGAAGGTTTCTATTACAAACCGAGAATTGATCTTGAAGTGCTTAAAAAAATGTCGGAAGGACTTATTTGCACAAGCGCCTGCTTAGCCGGTCCGGTTTCTTCTTACTTACTGCAAGGAAATTACGATAAAGCAAAAGAGCAAGCTGTTTTGTTAAAAGAAATTTTCGATCAAGATTTTTATCTTGAACTGCAAGACCATGGATTGGAAAAGGATAAGCCGATATTGGAAGGTGTTCCGAAATTGTCTAAAGAACTCGGAATAAAAATGGTCGCAACAAACGATATTCATTACATAGAACGCGAGCATTCGGTAGCGCATAATATTCTGCTTTTGCTTTCCGATAAAACGGGACGTGACTATCACGATTTAAGATACGGCACCGATCAAATTTATTTCAAATCTTCCGAGGAAATGAAAAGTCTTTTTAAAAATTATAAAGGCGCAATTGAAAATACTTTAGAGATTGAAGAAAAAATAAATGTGAACCTGGATTTCGAAAAATTCCACTATCCTGTATTTCCAATTCCCAAAGAATCCAACGCTAAAAATTTGGATGAATATTTTAAAATTTTAGCAAGGAAGGGGTTGGAAAAAAGATTTAAAGATATTTCGGGTGAAGTTGAAAAAAGATTTAACTATGAAATTGAAATTATAACTTCCATGGGATATTCAGGATACTTTTTGATTACGCAAGATTTTATAAATGCTGCTAAAAAACAAGGTATACCTGTCGGACCGGGCAGGGGAAGTGCCGCCGGAAGTTTGGTGGCTTATGCCCTTGGTATTACTAATGTGAATCCTCTTGATTACGATTTGTTGTTCGAAAGATTTTTAAACCCTGCAAGAAAATCCATGCCGGATATCGACGTGGATTTTGCCGATGATCAACGGGGCGAAGTTATTGAATACGTTAAAGGTAAATACGGCGAGTCTTCCGTTAGTCAAATTGTTACCTTTAATCGTTTGTCTTCAAAAGCCGTACTTAGAGATGTTGCAAGGGTTTTGAAAATTCCGTTAACGGTTGTAAACAGTATTACCAAATGGATCCCGTCAAAATTCGGGCGTGTTTATACTATAGACAAAGCATTAAAGGAAGTCCCGGAATTAAAATGGGTAGCCGAATCGAAAGACCCGAAAATTATTGAGTTGATAAAGTATTCGAAAATTCTTGAAGGTATGAACCGCAATGCATCCAAGCATGCTGCCGGCGTGGTTATTACTCCCGGCGATGTTTCGGAATTTGTACCCTTAGCCACGGCAGGCAGTACAGGCGATCTTGTTACCCAGTATAATATGAAAGAACTCGATTCTGCCGGTTTGTTAAAAATGGATTTTCTCGGCTTAAGTACTCTATCCGTAATTCGTAATACTTTAAAATTGGTGAAAGAAACCAGAGGAATTGAAATAGACCTCGAAAATATTCCATTGGACGATAAGAAAACTTACAAACTGTTTTCCAAAGGTCAAACAACGGCGGTATTTCAATTTGAATCTTCTCCGATGAAAGAATATCTCAAAAAGCTGAAACCGACAAGCATCAAAGATTTAGCGGCAATGAACGCTTTGTACAGACCCGGTCCGATGGAATTTATTAACGATTTTATAGATAGAAAACACGGTAGAAAATCTTTTACGTTTTTACATCCTTTGTTGGAACCGATCCTAAAGGAAACTTATGGAATTATTGTCTATCAAGAGCAGGTAGTTCAAATTGCCAGTAAAATTGGGGGTATGACCTTATCCGAAGCCGATTTGCTTAGAAGGGCAATGGGTAAAAAAGATTTGAAGGCAATGAATGAGCAGCGCGAAAAATTTGTTGAAGGCGCCATTGCTAATAGTATTCCCAGAAAAATTGCTTTAAAGATTTTTGAAAACATTGACAAATTTGCTAACTACGGATTTAATAAAAGTCATGCGGTTGCTTATAGTATTGTTGCTTATCAAACGGCTTACTTAAAAGCGCATTATCTGCCGGAATTTTTAGCCGCTAACTTAACGGTTGAATTCGGGAAGCCGGAAAAGGTTACCGCTTTACTGGAAGATTGTCGAAAATTAAAGGTTAAAGTATTAACTCCTGATGTAAATCGTCCTTCCGTCTCTTTTACGGTAAAAGACGGGAAAATCGTTTTCGGTATGTCGGCTATAAAAAACGTAGGTATTAATGCGGTTAAAAATATTGAGAAAGCTCATAAAAACTTGGGAAGGAATTTTACTACAATTTATGATTTCTGCCGGCATATAGATACAAGGGTTGTTAACAAAAGGGCTTTGGAAGGTTTGGTACTTGCCGGAGCAATGGATTCCTTGGAAGGTACCAGAGCTCAACAGTTTCAAGCAATTGAATCCGCTCTTTCTTTCGGCAGTAAAGCCAGAACGGTTACAGAGCTTCATGCTTCCAGTTTATTTGGAGAAATAGACGAATCGCTTGAAATTCATGAACCCGATTTACCTGACGTACCCGCTTGGGAAACAAAAGAAAAACTTGCAAAGGAACGCGAAGTTTTGGGTTTCTATCTTTCAGCCCATCCGCTTAGTAAATTCCGGAATGAATATGATTCCTTCGCTTCTATTCATCTTGGCGAACCCGAAACGTATCAAAATGTGGATTTTGTTAGAGCGTGCGGAGTGGTAACCGATGTAAGAACCCGTATTGATAAATCTGGCAGGAAGATGGCATTTTTTAAATTGGATGATTTTTCAGGTTCATGCGACTGTTTAATGTTTTCCAAAACATATCAAGACTTTGAACATTTAATTCAATCGGAAAACACAATTTTAGTGCGCGCAAAATTAGAAAGCAGCGGGGACGAAATAAAATTAAATGTTGAAGATGCAATGTCACTTGAAGATGCACGTTATACATTAACAAAAAAAATAATACTTTACATGAATCCTGTTAAACATAAACCGGAAACAATAGATTCGTTAAAAGAGGTTTTGGAAATGAACGAGGGGAACA
>JALSTI010000161.1 GCA_026983795.1 Melioribacteraceae bacterium | reverse complement strand
ATCATACTAATTCAAAACGGAATTCATTCCGGTGAAATTGAAGGAAAAGATGCAAGCATGATTTTACTACGACAAATATTAATCGAAAAGAAATATTCTAAACTTCTCGATCATGTTATTTTGCTGGTGATTCCTATTTTCAATGTTGACGGACATGAACGAAGAAGCCCTTATAACAGAATTAACCAAAACGGTCCAAAAGAAATGGGATGGAGAACTACCGCTCAGAATCTGAATCTAAACCGGGATTACACAAAAGCGGACACGCCCGAAATGAAAGCCGTACTGAAATTATTCAGCGATTGGCTGCCTGATATTTATATTGATACGCATACAACCGACGGCGCCGATTACCAATATACAATCACTTATGATATTAGCACTTACCATAATATTCCTCCCGGAACAAGAAAATGGATTAAAAATGTTTTCAAACCTTATGTAAATTCCAAAGTGGAAAAAGACGGATACCTTATTGCTCCCTATGCCGGATTCATTGACAGGAAAGATATTACAAAAGGTATAAGAGGGTGGGTTTCCGGTCCCCGCTTTTCGCACGGATATGCAGCAATCCAAAACCGTCCCGGCTTGCTAATTGAAACGCATATGCTGAAACCCTATAAAAATAGAGTGTTTGCTACATTATCACTTCTGAAAGCAGTAATTACTTTGGCAAATAAAGATTACAAAAAACTGGTTAGTTTAAATAAACAAGCGGATGAATACGAAGTAAAACATTTTTATGATCGTCATTATGCTTTCCCGCTTTCATTTAAAATGAATGATAAATTTGAATATTTTAATTTTAAGGGAATTAAATCTGTTCAAGATTCCAGCTGGATAACAGGTTCAGCCATTACAAGGTACACCGGGGAAAATGAAACTTTTAGAGTTCCGTATTATCATCAAGATGAAGTAGTAGATTCGGTTTATCTGCCGGAGGAATATATCATTCCGCGGGAATGGAATAAGTTAATTTCCATAATGCAGCTGCACGGAATAAAAATAGATACTCTTAAAAGCAGTAAAAATTTCAAAATAGAAATATATAAATTTAAAGATGTAAAATTCCCCAATTATCCTTATGAAAGTCATTTCTCGCCTAACTACAAATATGATGTAATTACAAAAGCAAAAATTTATCCCAAAGGAACATTTGTTGTCAAAACAAATCAAAGAACAATTGGAGTAATAGCAAACTTGCTTGAACCGAAAGGAAGGGATTCATTTGTAAAGTGGGGTTTAATGAATCAGATTTTTGAAAGAAAAGAATATTTTGAAACGTACTCAATGGAACCGGTTGCGGAAAAAATGGCTAATCAGAATCCGGAATTGAAGAGAGAATTTTTGAAGAAAGTTAAAGAAGATGAAAAGTTCAGAACAAACCCAAGAGAAAGGTTGAATTTTTTCTATGAAAGATCGCCTTACTACGATAATCACTATTTGATTTATCCGGTTGCAAGAGTTCCATTTTTAGTGTCCAAATAATGATTATCTTAGAAAAAATACATAAAAAGTTTAACGATGTAAAAGCACTAAACGGAATTACTTTAACTTGTGAAGATGCGAAAACTACCGTCATTATTGGTCCCAGCGGCTGCGGTAAATCGACTTTGTTAAGAATTATTACCGGACTAATTAAACCCGACGCCGGTCAGGTAAAAATTTACAATCAATTACTTACCGGTAAAATTCTATATGATATAAGAAGAAAAATGGGTTATGTAATACAAGACGGCGGATTATTCCCACACTTAACCGCACTTGAAAATATTACCCTTATGGCAAAATATCTGAAGTGGGAAGATGTTAAAATTAACAAGCGGGTGAAATATCTATCCGATCTGACACATTACCCGGAACAATTTCTTGGTAAATATCCGGTCGAACTATCCGGAGGTCAAGCTCAGCGGGTAAGTATAATGAGAGCCTTAATGCTTGATCCTGATATTTTATTGTTAGATGAACCGCTCGGTTCCCTCGATCCGTTAATCCGGTTTGAACTTCAAAAGGATTTGAAAAATATTTTTTCGGAATTAAAGAAAAATGTCGTATTGGTTACACATGACTTGAACGAAGCGGTTTATTTTGCGGATAAAATAGTTTTAATAAAAGACGGACAAATAGAGCAAGAGGATGAACCCGGGAAATTATTTGCTAATCCTAAAACTTCTTTTGTCGAAAAATTTATTAATGCGCAAAGATCACATATTAATATTGTAAGTTAAATGAAAAAGATATTACTGCTGTTTATGTTTTTCTCGATCGCTGTTTCCAATAATTATCCGGAATCAAGCAGTGAAAAGATTGTAAAAATCGGTTCTAAAAAATTTACCGAATCTGTTATACTCGGAGAGATTGCAACTGATTTACTACGGGCAAACAATATTAAATGTGAGCATGTTAAGCAGCTAGGCGGCACACGAATTTTGTGGAATGCTTTGCTTAAAGGCGATATTGATATTTATCCGGAATATACAGGAACTATTATTCACGAGATATTTTCCGGGGAAGATATAAAATCGTTCGAACAACTTAAGCTTAAACTAAGTGAAAAGGGAATAAGTGCTACAAACCCGATTGGCTTTAACAATACTTATGCAATAGGTGTTACACAAAAAACTGCCAGAAAATATAATTTGCGTAAAATTTCGGATTTAAGGAATTATCCTAATTTAAAAATT
>JALSTI010000160.1 GCA_026983795.1 Melioribacteraceae bacterium | reverse complement strand
TGCAATTCGTTACATGGGTTTCGGAGGTAAAATTACTGCAGTTCCAATAGCAGCTCCATTTTATGATTGGGTAAATATTCTGAACTCAGGTAATCAAATACTTCCATAAAAATTATTAATTAACCCCGAATATTATGACGCTTATAATTGATCAAAAAGCAAAACAAAAGATTGAAGACTATAAAAATTCTTTGTCTAGCGAAGAAAATTTTAATGTAAGTCCTGTAATTAAAAAACAATATCATTATGAATTAACCGTTTCGCAAAATAATGTAAAAGTAAAGTTACTTGTTTACTTCGGTAAAAAAGGAATTAAAACCGTTCTACAAGGAAATACCGAAAGCAGCCTTTATAAAAAAGTAAACGGATTAATTAATGATCAAACCGAACTTTATTTTGCCGAAGAAAAATTTTCAGAACCGGAAAGTTATATAGGAACGGACGAATCCGGAAAAGGAGATTTTTTCGGTCCTCTGGTAATTGCCGCTTTTTTTGTTGATAAATCTTCTCACTTCATTCTAAGCAAAATGGGAGTGCGAGACAGTAAAGATTTAACGGAATTTCAAATTTTGAAATTGGCAAAATCTATAAAAGAAAGTTTCCCAAATAATTATAAGATTATCTCTATTTCACCCAAAAAATATAATGACTTATATCCTAAATTCAATAATCTGAATAAATTTTTAGTCTGGGCTCATTCAAAAGCAATTGAAGAAATGTTGAAAATAAAAAAATGCGATGTTGTAATTACAGATAAATTCAGCAAACGGAATTTAACTGTGGATATGAAACTAAACGGAAATTTAAAAGTATTTCAATTCACTAAAGGAGAAAGATACAAAGGTGTTGCCGCAGCATCAATTTTAGCGCGCGAAAGAATGGTAAATTGGTTTAAGACGCAGGAAAAAAACGGTATTATTTTACCTAAAGGCTCGTCCGATGCCGTTATCGATAAAGCTTCCGAAATTATTAAGCATTTTGGAAAACAAAAATTGTATGATTTGGCTAAATTGCATTTCAAAATCAGCAAAAAATTATAATAAACTTTACAGATACGGGAAAAAAATGTTAAATATTGCTATCTTTCAGCGATAATAAATTTAGATAAATGAAGGAAAACTTAGATGAAAAACGGAAAAGTTAAACGCATAGGAATCTTAACCGGAGGAGGTGATTGTCCGGGATTGAATGCGGTAATCCGGGGAGTTGCCAAACCAGCACACGATAACGGATTGAGTGTTTTAGGTATTCAAGACGGTTTTGAAGGACTGGTAACCGGAAAAGGGATTGAACTATATAACAAAGATGTTTCCGGTATTTTAGCCCAAGGCGGAAGTATTCTGGGCTCCTCCAATAAAGGCGATCCTTTCCACTGGCCGGAACAATTCGACGATGAAATTAAAATTGTTGATAGATCGGAAAAAGCTCTTAGAAATTATGAAGCATGGGACTTGGATGCTTTAATTGCAATCGGTGGCGACGGAACGATGCACATTTCCAAAAAATTGAGCGACATGGGAATGAACATCGTCGGAGTTCCGAAAACCATTGACAACGATTTGGATGCCACAGATCAAACTTTCGGACACGATTCCGCCGTTTACGTCGTCTCAGCTGCTTTGGATAGATTACATACAACTGCTTCAACTCACCATAGGGTAATGGTTTTGGAAGCAATGGGGCGTTATGCCGGATGGATTGCTCTGCACGGTGGTTTGGCCGGAGGAGCTGATGTTATTCTTATCCCTGAAATCCCATTCGATTGGGAAGCCGTTTATGATAAAGTGGAACAAAGACACATGAGCGGGAAAAGATTTAGTATTGTATGTGTTGCCGAAGGCGCAAAACCAGTTGACGGCGAATTAGTAATTAGAGCCAAAGACATAAAGCGTACGGATCCTATTCAACTTGGTGGAGTGGCTGAAGTTGTTGCCGAAAATATTTCAAGAAATACCGGACTTGAAACCAGATATACCGTTCTGGGGCATCTTCAACGCGGTGGAAGTCCAACCCCATACGATAGAATTCTATCAACAAAGTTCGGGACTTATGCCATCGAGTTAGCTATTAAAAAGAAATTCGGAAGAATGGCAGCTTTAAAAGGTAATGAAATTACAAGCGTTAAAATTGAAGATGCCATAGCAAATCAAAAATTGGTAAAACCGACAGATCAGGCAGTTAAAGCAGCAGTTGCCGTTGGTGTTAGTTTTGGCACGGAAGATTTGTAAATTATTCTTGATTTCCTTTTGAAATTATTTTAAGTTTCGATTCGTTCTTTAATACAATTTGGGGTCGTAGTTCAGTTTGGTTAGAACGCCTGCCTGTCACGCAGGAGGTCGCGAGTTCGAGTCTCGTCGACCCCGCAACTAAATTTTAAGAAATCCATTTTCGATTCCTTTTTTTGTTTTAACTTTATCTCATTTCACCATGTGGTTTGTCTACATCATCTACTCCGAATCCCTCGATAAATTTTATACCGGCTATACTGACGATCTCGAGTGGAGACTCGAACGGCATAATGAAGGTTGGGGAAAATTCACCAAACGTGGTATTCCTTGGAAGTTGGCAACTATGAAACCCAAGGCAATAATTCCTTTGTTTCATTTATGTTTGAAATCCACCTTCCGGATTTTCCCGCTGAATACAAATACTGATAAAATTCCTAAAGGCACAAGCAAAGCTCCCAT
>JALSTI010000159.1 GCA_026983795.1 Melioribacteraceae bacterium | reverse complement strand
GACGGAAGTATCACGGCTTTGAATCATGTGCTCCATAATTCTCTTTCTTATATTATCCATCGGAACAATTTCCATGCCTTGTCCGTCCATAATTACCGGAGCCGGTTGAGTTTTACTGGCAATTGGTGCTTTTGTTCTTTTGCTAATATAATTCAAGATATCTTTTTTAGTAACTCGTCCGTTCAATCCGGTGCCTTCAATATTTTCCAGCTCTTCGAAAGAAACATTTTCCTTCCGGGCAATATTCATTACAACAGGGGAGTAAAAACGGTTTGCGGATTTTTTAATTTCTTTTTCAGGCATACCCGCTTTAACCGGCGCTTCAGTTTTAAGCTGCGGTTTTTCTTTTTTCTTTTCAAGGGATTGCGGAATTTTTTCCGCTGTTGAAATTCGCGCAACAACTGTATCGACTTCAACGGTTTCATTCTCGTTTACTAAAATTTCTGCCAGAATACCTTCAACCGGAGACGGCACTTCCGTATCAACTTTATCCGTACTGATTTCAAAAAGAATTTCATCTTTTTTAACTTTGTCGCCAACTTTTTTATACCATTTGATAATTGTCCCTTCTGTAACGGATTCGCCCATTTTGGGCATCGGGAGGTCGATTAAACTAACCGCATCTTTCTTAACCTGTTCATGATCATTCCCGCTTTTCTTGGAATCACCAGTTAATTGTTCTTCACTTCCGGAAGAATCCGCTTCAGTTTCAATTATCGCAACTACCTCTTCCACTTCCACGGTTTCATTTTCGCCATGTAGAATTTCAACAATTACCCCGTCCTCGGGCGAAGGGATTTCGGTATCAACTTTATCAGTTGTAATCTCAAAAATAGTTTCATCCTTTTTTACTTTATCGCCAACTTTTTTATACCATTTGATAATTGTCCCTTCTGTAACGGATTCGCCCATTTTAGGCATGACAATTTCTTTTCTCATTTAATTCTCCTCAAATGCTTAATAAGCAAGTAATTCTTTAAGTGATTCATAAATTTTATTTCTATTAGGTAAAACATAATTTTCCAAAGTTGTAGCAAAAGGAATGAAGGTATCCAAACCCGTAATACGTTTAACAGGTCCGTCTAACATTTCGAACGCTTTATCGGAAATTCTTGCGGCAATTTCGGCACCGAATCCCGAAGTTAACGTATCTTCATGAACAATGGCTACTTTACCGGTTTTCTCAATCGAATTCATTATTGTTTCTTCATCTAAAGGATTAATTGTACGTATATCAATTATTTCAACCGAAAAACCCTCCTCTTCAAGTTTCTTTGCAGCAAAATTACTTTCGTGAACCATAGCTCCGTATGTAACGACCGTTAAATCATCACCTTTTTTAACAACTTTTGCTTTCCCGAACGGCAGAAGGTAATTTTCACCGGGTTCCGGCGACGATGCGTAACTTTGCCGGTACAATCCCTTATGTTCAAGAAAAAGCACAGGATCGTTTAATCTTAAAGCTGTTTTCAGCAATCCTTTTGCATCGGCTGCATTTGAAGGATAAGCTATTAACAATCCCGGTATGTGCGCATAAAATCCTTCTACATTTTGACTATGATACAATCCGCCGTGGATGAAACCGCCGACAGCCGTACGCGTTACAACAGGCGCGCTCCAAGCATTATTGGAACGATAACGGTAAGTTGCAAGTTCGTTTCGCATTTGCATAAATGCGGGCCAAATATAATCTCCGAATTGAATTTCCACGCAAGGTTTTAATCCGTACAATGCCATTCCAATTGCAACTCCTTCTATACTTGCTTCGGCAAGCGGTGAATTAAAAACCCTGTTTGTTCCGAATTTTGTAGATAACCCTTTTGTAGCGGTAAAAACGCCGCCCTTTCCGTCTGCTATATCTTCACCGAAAACAAAAATCTTTTCATTTCTTTCCATTTCTTCATGAAGAGCATGGTTAATTGCATCTACCATAACTATTTTTTTACCGGCCGGTTCGGAAGTTTCATATTCCAGACTGTCCCGCAAGCCGGATTCGTCCAATACGAATCTCACTGCTGATTCCGGTTCTGGGTCTTTTTGTTCCAATGCCCAATCTGCTACTTCGTCAATTTGTTTATGTATTTCGTCTTTTATTTTTTCCAACTCGTTTGCAGTAAGCAATTTTTCTTTAATAAGATATTTTGATAATTTATCAATCGGATCCCGTTTTAAATCTTCTTCCAAAGATTCTTTTGGTCTGTATTTTTTCTGATCATCGGAAGAAGAATGGGAGAACAACCTTACAACGCTGGCTTCAACCAAAACAGGTCCTTTACCGCTTTTTGCATATTCATATGCTTGCCCGGCAATTTTTTTCATTTCAATATAATCCGTACCGTCGGCTTTTAACCGTAATAAATTCTGATAACCGCTCATCATTTCTAAAACGGAAGCATTTTTCCCCGCGGTCTGTTCTTCAACCGGTACAGAGATAGCCCATTTATTATTTTGAATAACGAATATCACAGGTAATTTGGCACGGGAAGCCCAATTAACCGCTTCATGAAATTCACCTTGACTTGTAGTACCTTCGCCCGCGCTTACATAAACAACTTTCTTTTCGTTGTTTTTCTTAAATGCCATAGCTGTTCCGGCAGCTTGAAGAAATTGCGTACCTGTAGGACTTGATTGCGACGGAATATTAAATTCCTTTGATCCCCAATGATTAGGCATTTGTCTTCCGCCGTTT
>JALSTI010000158.1 GCA_026983795.1 Melioribacteraceae bacterium | reverse complement strand
ATCTATTCTTACTCCGTCTTCGGTGTTAAGATTTTCTAATTTGTATTTATCGATTAATTTTCCAATGATTTCATCGGGATTATTATTCCCGACTTCAATTTTTTTCTTCAAAATAACATATTGCGGTAATGCATTTTTGAGTTCGGAAATCGTACCGCCGGATTCAATTAAATGCTGAAGAATTATAACGGTTCCCACAAGTGCGTCGCGCCCGTAATGCAAAGCGGGATATATAACTCCGCCGCTGCCTTCGCCGCCAATTACAGCGTTTACTTCTTTCATTTTTTTTACTACATTTGCTTCGCCAACTGGGGATCGGAATACTTTACAGCCGTATTCGCTTGCAACATCGTCCACACCGCGGGTTGTTGACATATTAACCACAACATTCCCTTTTTCTTTACTCAATATAAATCGAACGGCTTGAACAATTGTATTCTCTTCGCTGAACGGTTTGCCTTCGTTTGTAATTAAAACCAAGCGGTCAACATCCGGGTCCACAACTATTCCCAAATCGGCATTATTCTTTTTCACTGCTTTCATTGTTTCGGTTAAATTTTCCGGTACCGGTTCCGGCAGTCGGGGAAAAATTCCGGTTTTTTCGCAATTTAATTTTATAACTTCGCAGCCTAATTTTTCAAGAAGTTCCGGCATTACATAACTCCCGGCTCCGTTAACGCAATCGAGCAAAACTTTGAACTTTCTTCTTTTTATTGCCTCAATATCAATCACTTTTAAATTTAATATATCGTCAACATGATTTTTCAATCCCTCGTTATACAATTTAACTGTTCCGAGTTCGTCCCATTTTTTATAATTCTCAGTAGCAGTTCCAAGCAAATCCAGCATTTGTTTGTTTTGACCGGGAGTCATAAATTCTCCCTCGTTATTCAGTAATTTTAACGCATTCCATTCGTTCGGGTTATGACTGGCGGAAATTGAAATGCCACCGACAGCATTCAACTTTTTGACATTATATAAAACCGTTGGCGTCGGACAAATTCCTATATCAACAACGTCATTACCTTTGGCTAAAAGAGTTCCTATAATAATATTTTTTACCATTGTGCCGGAAATTCTTCCATCAGATCCGATAACAATTTTCCCGTTTCCGCAAAATTCGGCATAAGCCGAAGTATAACGAACAATAACTTCCGGTTCCAAGCCGTTTCCTATTATTCCTCTAATTCCCGACACGCTTACCATTAATGTTCCCACAAGTCCTCCCGAAAATAATTTTGGTTTTGCTTTTTACAAAACTACAAATAAATTTTAATTAAGAAAGGTTTAATTTTAGTTAATAATATTAGGCAAATCGAAAGTTTTAGGGGGTATATTTATTTTAAAAATCAAGTTGCATAATAAACTTAACAATGCTATTTTTATTTCCACTAAAATAACAAACCAGTTAAAAGCTTTCCAAAATTTTAATTATTGAGGTAATTAATAATGAAGCTTAAGTCAAAAATATCTTTAATCATTTTCTTAATGATTTCCTTCCATGCGTTTATATTTGCCGGAACTACAGGTAAAATTGCCGGCACAGTTATTGACGCATCTACCGGCGAAGGACTACCGTTTGCAAACGTGTTTATTAAGGGCACCAATTTGGGAGCTGCAACGGATGTTGACGGTAATTTTGTGATTTTGAACGTTCCACCGGGAGTTTACAGTGTTACGGCTTCTGTTGTGGGATATCAAAAACAGACAATTACGGATGTACGCGTAAATGTTGATTTTACTACAAGACTCGAATTCAAATTGAATCCCGGATCTGTTGAAATGGCTCCGGTAGTCGTTCAAGGCGAAAGAAATCCATTGATCAGACAGGATTTAACCAATCCCACCGTTGCAATTACTTCGGAAACGATTGATGAATTGCCGGTCGATCAAATATCCGATGTTATTAGGTTACAAGCAGGTGTGACGGTAGGAGACAACGGACAAATTCATATTAGAGGCGGTTACGGAAATGAAATTGCATACACTCTCAATGGCGTTTCGCTTAACGATCCTTACGGAAATCAAAGGTCAATTGGTTTAGCTACAAATGCCGTACAAGAAGTATCCGTTTCCAGCGGTACGTTTGCGGCCGAATACGGTAATGCTTTGAGCGGTGTGGTTAATTATGTTACAAAAGAAGGCGGCGATCGATATTCTTTTAGTGTTAGAAGCTATATGGGAGATTATATCTCAAACCATTCCGATTTATTTACTAACATAGATGACATCGATCCGTTTAACAGGGGGAGAGTGGAACTTACGCTCGGTGGTCCGCTTCCTTTTACCAATAATAAAGTTAAACTTTTTGTTTCCGGTGTTTATGAAAATTTTAAAGGTTCTTTATATGGGCAAAGACTTTACAATACTAATGATTCCTATTTAAGCAGGGAAGCTTTTGCTACCGGCGACGAACGGAAAGCCGATCCTACAAGTCCTTATTTCTTTAATCCGTATTCTAAAAATTCAACCGGGTTACCGACCGGTGACGGCGCTATTGTACCAATGAATCCGTCAGAAAACTGGAATATTCAAGGTAATTTAAGCTATAATTTAACAAGCTTAATAAAGTTAAGGTATGAAGCGGTTTATAACAAAGGGCAAAGAAAGGATCTAACTCAATTTAGCTCTTTTGATTTATACCGTAAATATAAATTTGACCCGGATGGCATAAGAACAATTTATGATGAAGGTTTGATTCAGACCCTGGAATTAACACATACACTAAACGACCATATGTTTTATACTTTGAAAGGCTCCTTTGGATATAATGAACAAAAACGTTACTTATTTAAAAATTTAAATGATCCGCGTTACTTATCGCCTTTATATAGCAGACCAATTACAGGTACTAACTTTTTAACGGGCGGGACAGATAACCGTCGTTTCTTCAGAAAAACAAGAACAGCTACGGTAAAAGGCGATTTTACCGCTCAATTGTTCGGAAATCATGAAATAAAAGCCGGATTCGAAGCAAGATTTCATCAATTGGATGTTGAAAGTTTTAGCGTTGAAATTGGAAAAAGAAATCCCGACGGAAGCTTTGGTGCTTTGAGTAATAATGATTTGCTTTACGATTCAACTCTTACTATAATCAGAAGAAAACCGGTATCGCCGGCTCTTATAACCCAATATTCTAAATTTCCCGTTGACGGCGCTGTTTATATACAAGACAAAATTGAGCTGGCTAAAACATTGATTCTTAACTTAGGATTGCGTTATGAATATTTCGATCCGAAATCATTATATAATCCGGATTTAACCGAAGATTTAAGAGATATTAAATTTGGTTTTATTAACAAACATGCTCAGAAAGCTTCAATTAAACAGCAGTTATCTCCAAGAATCAGTATCTCTTATCCGATAACCGATAGAGGCGTTATCCGATTTTCATACGGCCATTTTTACCAAAACGGATCGTTGGCAAGATTGTATAGAAATCCGTTGTTTTACGTTACTAATGTTGGCTCTACACCTACTTTCGGCAATCCAAACGTTAATTTACAAAAATCGGTACAATATGAAGTCGGTCTGCAACAACAATTAACGGATAATTTCAAATTCGATTTAACGGGATTTTATAAAGATGTAAGAGACTATATTTTTACTCAAACTGTATTTACAACAACCGGTAGACAGTTTAAAGTTTTAACTAACTTAGCCTACTCTAATGTTCGCGGAATTACGCTTTCGTTAACGCAAAGGCGCTCGGCAGACGGTATGTTTTACGCAAACTTGGATTATACATTTCAAATTGCCGAAGGACAAAGGACTCAACCGTCCGATGAAATATTTTTCAGCGAAGCATCCGGCAAACAATCCGAAACTTTCTTGGTTCCTTTAAGCTTTGACAGACAGCACATAATTAATGCGAGTATAGGATTATACGCTCAAAACAATTGGACTTTGGGAATAATAGCCAATTTTCAAACCGGTACGCCGTACACTCCCATTTTACCCTCAACAATTCCGAGAATAATTACTTATGAACAAAATTCGGATAGAAAACCTATTCAATGGAATGTTGATCTGAAGTTCGAAAAATTCTTCAAAGTGGGAGATTTTAAATATTCCGTTTTCTTGCAAGTTCAAAATTTATTCGATACGGAAAACGAAAGATTTGTTTATGCCAGTAGCGGTCGTGCTCTTTCCGCTGTTGAGGAAACTTCCAACAGTTTTCAATTTACCGATATCAGAAAAAGAATTAAGAGAGGTGACAAAGGACTATTCGATATGGATGAAATTGACGGATATTATTCCAAGCGACCGGAAAGGATTAGTAGCCCTAGAGAAGTTAGATTAGGTTTCTCAGTCATTTTTTAATAAATGAAAATTTTAAGAGGTACTACACAATGAAATTTAAATTTGTTTTATTCTCAATTTTAATTTTGGCAACAAATATGTTGTTTGCTCAAGAAGTTGATAAGTATGGAAACCCGATGCTGAAACAATTGAGTGATCAAGACGCGATGAGAATTTTTGGTAAAAATTATGCCCCTAAATTATTTAAAACTCTTGGCGATCCCCGCATAATTAAAGAATCGATTATCAACGGAAATAAAATTACAACCATCGTTTTTAACTACGGTTCCATTTGTGCGCCTAACAGATTATCGGGAATTGCGGATCTCGTATGGCAAGGGCTTGGTTACGGTTTTGAATTCGGACCTCTTGCCGCCGCCGAAGTGGTTGGCGATTCTGGCGAAGTTGAGCATATTGTTGACGACTCTTTTGTGAGAACCTTTCAAGGAGATTATTCGCCCGACGGAACATTAAAATGGGGATGGTTACCTAAAGACGGATTTGTAGATACAACGCAAAATGAAATTGCACGATTAAGTATTGGCGATAAAGACGGAGACGGTAAACCGGATTCTTGGCCGGAAAGTTGGTATTCGCCCGGAGCAGGAAAATATTTGTGGCCTGCTTTTCTCGGCGATCAAGCAACTGCGCCGGACGAGGAAGTGTTTTTTGTTGTAGATGATTATACGAATGCCGAATTTCCGTATACTCCTTCTCCAAGCGATCCTTCCATGAAAGGTTTGGGCTTGGATATGGAAGTGCGCGAAATTCAGTTTAACAATCCGTTGGCCGAAGATATTTTATTTCTGGTTTATCAAATTACAAATTCGAGTGAAAAGAAAATTGAAAAGTCGTTTTTCGGAATGCACGGCGATCCTCACGTAGGCGGTTCATCTGATTTTGGTGATGACCTTTCTGGATTTATTGATCCGTTCGGTTTTTCTCTGCAAGGTTCCAACTTCCCTCAAAGAGCCAGAAATATGGTTTATTCGTGGGACGGCGACGGTGTTGGGCAAGGCGGAAGGAAAACCGGTTACTTCGGTTGGAAATTTTTGGAATCCCCTTCGAATGCACATGACGGTTTTGATAACGACGACGATGGTATAACTGACGAATCTCCGGAAAACAGTCATGGTAATTTTATAGACGGCGTAAGTATTCCTTTAACAACAGGAATATCAGATGTAGCTAAATATACGGCGGTTTTCGGAGCTCCTAAGCCTCGTTTCGAAGGTGACGAAGACGGCGATTGGAATCCTGATAAAAATGATGTGGGAATCGACGGTATCGGACCGGATTCGCCTAACTATCCCGGACCCGATTTTGGCGAAGGCGACGGTGTTCCTTCTCAAGCTTGGTACTTGGATTCCGATGGCGACGGTAAATATACCGTTGGCGAACCTCTCTCTGAAGAAAGATTAACAGGTTATAAATGGGCTGGTTCGGAACCGAACTTTGGTCTAAGAGATATTTCCGAATCAGATCAAATAGGATTATCGAGTTTCCACGCAGCGACATATACCAATTCGGATCCCAACGTTCCGCGAAACGATCCTTTGATGTGGGAATGGTTATCTGCCGATACAATTGATGCTTCCCAGGAGTTACTTAGTGCACCCGGCGATAATGTGTTTAATTTCGGTACCGGTCCTTTAAGTCTGGACGTCGGAGAAACTCAAAGATTTTCAATGTGTATACTTTTCGGTAATGATTTAAATGATTTAGTACTTAATGCGGAAACTTCAACAAAAATTTTGGAAGCAGATTACAGATTTGCACAACCGCCTTCAAAACCAATTGTTAAAGCGGTTCCGGGCGACGGAAAAGTTACGCTTTATTGGGATACACGTGCGGAAAGTTCAATCGATCCTTTATCCGGATTAAAAGATTTTCAAGGATATAAAATTTACAGAAGCAGGGACTATACATTCTCCGATGTTTTTACTATTACCGATGGAAGAGGAAATGCGTTTTTGGGCAAACCTCTCGCTCAATTCGATTTGGATGATTCCTTAAGCGGTTTTCATCCCGTTGAATACGCCGGCCGGGCAGTTAAATATTATTTGGGCGATAATACCGGCTTGGTTCATCAATATGTAGATTCTACCGTTACTAACGGAATTAGATATTTTTATGCAGTTGTTGCTTATGATTCGGGCACCGATGAAATTCCGCCCACAGAAAACAGAGCGGTTATCAGGAAAGATGCTATTACCGGTCAACTTACTTTCGATCCGAATACGGTTCAAGTTACACCGGGTCCTTTAGGAAGCGGAATTAAAAATGCTACAGCCGGAATTGACGGTAAACCGCAACCGGCGGAAGGTGTAACATCTACGGGAAATATAGATGTTGAAGTTTTGAATGATCTTGAAGTAAAAGATAAATTATATGCAATCAATTTTACTACGGACAGCGTTTATAACGTTTTGGATTCAACCGGCGTTGAAGAAACAATAGTTTCAAAAGATACTGTGTTTGCTGATTTGAGTCATACAAACATAGAATTAAGCAGCGTAAAATTGTTTGACGCCGGCAACAATTTAATTGATGCTTCCAAATATTTTATTAATTCTAAATTTGGAAAAATTCGAGGTACATCCGCTGGTTCTTTACCTTCGGGAGAACGGCTTAAAATTAAGTACCGCTATTATCCGGTTTTCCAGAGTAATTTGATAAACAACGAAGATGCGAATCCAACTTTTGACGGTCTAAAAGTATTCGTGAAAGACGATATTCTTTCTTTGGATGTGGCAAATTCAGGTTTCGGTCCGGAGTCCGATGTTAATATAAAAGACTCATTGGTTTACGATCCTCAAGGAAATTATCCTGGCGATCCAAAAGTACTTTATAGAGCAGATTGGGAAGTAAGATGGAATAATTTGGATACGTTGGCCGATGGCTCATGGGCATCTCCGGGCGATACTGTGCTTCAGCTCCCCAGTTTTTCGAGTAAAGTTGTTGCTCCGTTTACAATTTGGAACGTGACGGAAAATGTTCCGGCAAATTATTTGATATTGGAAGATAAAAATGCAACGGCAAATAACGGCAGATGGGATTGGGGCGAAGGAATAATTTTACGTCCTACTAATCCCTCAAACTTTTCCGAAGTTTCTTACTTCTTGGAGTTCGACCTGCCGCCCGATTCCGTTCAACCAAAACTTCCGAAGCAAGGCGATATTTATTTTGTTAAAACAACTAAACCTTTTGTGAAAGGCGATAAATATACGTTTCAATCGACACCGGTTGAATTTAAAGGAACGACGGCAAAACCGAAATTAAATGATATTTATGTCGTTCCCAATCCTTATGTAGCTTACAGTATTGCCGAAGAGCCGGCAAGACTATCGAACAGAAGAGGCGAGCGTGAAATTCAATTCAGAAATCTGCCGCCTAAATGTACAATAAGAATTTACACAATTACCGGCGAGCTGGTTCAAACTATTGAGAAGGATGATATGTCGAGTATGGCTACGTGGGATCTTTTATCATCGGAAGGTCAAAGAGTTGCTTATGGCGTTTATATCTTTCATGTTGACGCGCCTGGCGTTGGTGAAAAAATAGGAAGGTTTGCTTTAATTAAATAATAGAATCGTAAGGGATTCTAATATTAATTGGAGGATTTTTATGAAGAAATTATTTGTAAACATATTGTTAATTACTTTTGGACTTTTTGTATCGAGTTCAAACGCACAACTTTTTAGAAACACGACAAAAGTAGGAACTACTGCCGGGCAGTTTCTTAAAATTGGAGCGGGAGCAAGAGCAATCGGTTTGGGCGGTACATATTCCGCGTTGGGAAACGATATCTATTCGGTATACTGGAATCCTGCCGGTATCGCTACCAGTCCAAGTAATGCCGAAGTTTCGTTTAACCACGCCAATTGGCTTGCGGATATGAAATACGATTTTGCCGCCGGCGCAATGAAAATAGAAGGTCTCGGAACTATTTCGGCAAGTTTAATGACTTTTAAAGTTCCCGAGGATAAAGTCAGAACTTTTGAAAATCCTGAAGGCGACGGCAGGGTTTGGGATGCAAGTTCAATTTCCATAGCTTTGGGATATGCAAAAGAATTAACCGACCGCTTCGCGATAGGTTTTAATTTTAAATATATACGCGAGGGTATTTGGAATACGAGCGCTTCCGGCTTCGCAATTGACGTTGGAACGCTTTATCGTACTCCGTTTAACGATCTGAAAATTGCCGCAGTTGTCAGTAATTTCGGCACAACAATGCGACTTGACGGACGCGATATATTGTTTAACGATGATCCGAATAATAATCCCGATACTGGTCCGAATAATATTCCCGCACAGTATCAAACAAACGATTTTGATTTACCGCTTACATTCAGACTCGGTTTGGCAATGGATGTAGTGAAAGATAGATTTATTAGAATATCTGCAGCCGTAGATGCCACACACCCGAACGATAATACAGAATATGTTAACAGCGGTTTGGAGTTTGCATACGATGAAATGTTTTTCTTTAGAATCGGATATAAATCACTATTTTTGGATAATTCCGAACAGGGTCTTACGCTTGGCGGCGGTTTGAAATACAGGTTTAATGATAACTTGGGAGTCTATATCAATTACGGCTATGCAGATTACGGTCGATTGGAAAACGTCCAGTTTTTCGATTTGGGATTAATTTTCTAAAAATTTTAACCTTCGGGGAATTAAAATATTCCTCGAAGGTTTTTCTTCATCTTAAAATCTTTTCCGGTTAATTTATTATCTTTATTCAAATCGATTTTACTCAAAAATCAGAGCTTACTTTTTGATTAATAAAATTAAAAAAATCAACAATCTTCTTATTAAACATTTTGGAATTCCTTCCAGAGCCGGAAAGTTACCCGATCCGGTTGATATGCTGATAGCGACTATTCTTTCTCAAAATACAAACGATAATAATTCGTACAAAGCGTATAATAATTTGAAGAAACGTTACCCAAATTGGGAAATGTTATTAACCGCAAAACTTCCTTCCATTGAAAAGGAGATAAAAGTCGCCGGTTTGGGAAAGCAAAAATCAAGAGCAATTAAAAATTTTATTCAAGGTTTGTTCCGGGTTAATAATAATTTGAACTTAAACCATATTAAAAATATGAAAAACTTGGATGCAATAAACGAATTAACAAAATTTAAAGGAGTTGGTGTAAAAACCGCCAGTTGCGTTCTCCTATTTGCATTAGACCGGAATATATGCCCGGTTGATACGCATGTGCATAGAACGCTGAACAGAATAGGTCTGGTTAATACAAATACTCCCGATAAAACGTTTTTTGAATTAAACCGGAATTTTCCCGGAAATATTGCACATTCGTTTCATACAAATTTAATACGGCTGGGCAGAGAAATTTGCAAACCTCAAAAACCTAATTGTAGTGTATGTCCGTTAGAAAAAATTTGTTTGTATGAAAATAAAAATTATTCCCGAAAGGAAAATTCAACCCCAAAAAGTTTTATGCTGTTAGATAATGTGTAATTACTAACGTATTTTTATGCTTAAGTATTCTGTAAGACAAACATTTAGCCAAAAATATGTATATTTAAATTTATTGTAAAATAAAATTGGACAAAATGTATGAATAGTAAATATGATATTGCTATACTTGGCGGCGGACCCGGTGGATATGTTGCGGCAATAAGAGCTTCCCAGCTGGGTTATAAAACTGCTTTGATCGAAAAAGAAAAATATCTCGGCGGAATTTGTTTGAATTGGGGATGTATTCCTACTAAAGCTTTACTGAAAAGTGCCGAGATGTACGATTTGATGAATAACCATGGTAAAGAATTTGGTCTTGATTTTACCGGACTGAAATTTGATTTTAGTAAAATAATTAAACGAAGTCGTGATGTTTCCAAACGGGTGACTAAAGGCGTAGATTATTTAATGAAAAAAAATCAAATCGATGTTATAAAGGGATTCGGGAAAATAAAATCTAAAAATGAGTTAATTGTAGAAAGTGAAAATGCAAAGAAAACAGTTTTGTTCAATAAATTGATTATTTCAACCGGCGCTAGACCGAGAACCGTTAGCCAAATACCCGTAGATCATAAAAGAATTATTACAAGCTCGGAAGCCATGACTTTAGAAAAACAGCCAGAAGAGATGATAATTATCGGAGCCGGCGCCATAGGAGTTGAGTTCGCTTATTTTTACAGCGTATTGGGAACTAAAGTTACAATTATAGAAATGCTTGACCGCATCGTTCCGGTTGAAGATTCTGAAGTATCGGAGGCATTACGAAAAAGTTTTGCCAAACGCGGGATTGAAATTTATACTTCTACCAAAGTTGATAAAGCCGTGGTAAAGGGAAGAAAAGTTATAGTAGATATTTCAAATGCTGAAGGCAAAAAGCAACTGAAAGCCGATGTTGTACTTTCCGCAATTGGTGTCGTTGGAAATGTTGAAGGTTTCGGGTTGGAAACAATAGGCGTAAAGGTTGAAAAAAATCAAATTGTAGTAAATAAAAAAAATTATCAAACAAATGTTGATAATATTTATGCAATTGGAGATGTAATTGGACCGCCTTGGTTGGCGCACGTTGCATCCCACGAGGGAATTGGTTGTGTTGAGCAAATTAAGGGCTTGTCAACTCCGCCGTTAGATTATAATTCAATTCCCGGTTGTACTTATTGTCATCCTCAAATTGCAAGCGTCGGATTTACGGAAGAACAAGCCGTTAACGCGGGTTATAAAATTAAAGTTGGTAAATTTCCTTACTCCGCAAGCGGTAAAGCTACTGCCGCCGGAGATAGAGAGGGATTTGTTAAATTAATTTTTGACGAAAAATATGGGGAATTATTAGGAGCTCACATAATCGGAGCGGAAGCTACTGAAATGATTGCCGAATTGGGAATAGTTAAAACTTTGGAGGGTGATTTCGAATCAATCGCCAAAACCGTTCATGCTCATCCAACATTGTCGGAAATGATTATGGAAGCTTCGGAAAATGCTTATGGACAATCAATCCACATCTAAAATATTAAACTATTTGGATCTTGGAATTATAGATTATAAAAAAGCCTGGAATTTGCAAAAAGAATTTTTTGAAAAAAGGGTTAATGGATTAATACCGGATTCAATATTTTTATTGGAACATCCGAACACTTATACTTTGGGTAAAACGGCTGACCGGAAAAATTTAATCGGCTCTCAATCGTTTTTGGATAAACATAATATTAAAGTTTACGATATTGACAGAGGAGGCGATATTACTTATCACGGTCCCGGTCAATTGGTCGGTTATCCTATTCTGAATCTGAAAAACTGGGCTCCCGATACGGATAAGTATTTAAGGGGATTGGAAGAGGTGATCATTTCCGTATGTTCGGAGTTCGGATTAGAGTGCGGACGTAAACCGAAATATACGGGAGTGTGGATAGGCGAAAGAAAAATCTGTGCAATTGGTATAAAAGTAAGCAGATGGGTTACAATGCATGGTTTTGCGTTAAATGTTAATACAGATTTAGATATGTTTAACGGAATAATCCCTTGTGGTATTAAAGGCAAACAAGTAACGTCGCTTGAAATGGAGTTGGGACGTAAACTTGATATTAACGAAGTAAAAAATATATTAATAAATAAATTCCAATTGGTATTCGACTATGATAACGTGAATAAATTACCCGTTCACGAAAGATCTGATAAAATACAATTAGAAGAAGAAAAGAGGTAAACAATGCGTGGAAATAATTTTCATACAGATTCAACTAAAAATAAAAATCTCAAAAAAGTTACAAAGTCCTCTAATACTTTAAGTAAAGAGATTCTTATAAACGGTCTTAAAACGATGATTCTTTCCAGAACCATCGACAATAAAGTTTTAACATTACTTAAACAAGGAAAGGCTCATTTTATAATTGCGGGAGCCGGACATGAAGCCACCCAAGTAGCATTCGGCGAAGCCCTTAAACCGAAGGTTGATTGGGCATATCCGTATTATCGCGATCAAGCCGTATTACTGGCGCTTGGCGTAACGCCTGAAAATATTATGTTGGAAATGTTGGGTAAAGCCGATGATCCCGCAAACGGCGGAAGACAAATGCCTAATCATTGGGGATCAAAGGAATTTAATATTCCGTCGCAATCAAGTCCTACAGGTACGCAATTTCTTCAAGCTGCCGGAACAGCTATGGCATTTAAGAAAAACAATGAAAAGAAAGTTGT
>JALSTI010000157.1 GCA_026983795.1 Melioribacteraceae bacterium | reverse complement strand
AAGGTCTATAGCGGCTTGTATTGTCCATCTGCCTTCTCCGCTATCCGAAACGTAGCCTTTAATTTTCTCAAGTTTAGGATCGTTTTTAAAAGCGAGGACAGCCAATTCCAAAAGCCATGAACGGATTACTGTTCCATATTGCCATGCATCGCCTATATTTGTCAAGTTCAAATCAAATTGCGATTTTTCCAATATTTCAAAACCTTCGGCATAAGCTTGCATCATTCCATATTCTATTCCGTTGTGAACCATTTTAACAAAATGCCCCGAACCGGAGTCACCGCAGTAAACATAGCCGCCTTCAGGCGCCAATGCTTCAAAGATAGGAAAAACAAAATCAGATGCTTCTTTGTTTCCACCTGACATTAATCCGTATCCGTTTTTCAAACCCCAAACTCCTCCGCTAACGCCGCAATCCAAATAATTGATTCCTTTTTGTGAAAGGTGTTTTCCCCTTCCGATTGTATCCTTCCAAAACGAATTACCGCCGTCAATAATTATATCATCTTTATTTAAGATATTTTCCAAGCTTTTAACGGTTTCTTCAACCGGTTTACCGGCAGGAATCATTAACCAAATAACCTTCCGTCCGGGCAACTTTTTAACCATGTCTTCAAGCGAGTTAGACGCAATTGCGCCCTTGTTAACAGCTTTATCTATTGCCTCTTGAGATCTATCATAAACAACTACTTCATGATTATGTTCAATTAATCTCGACACCATATTCGCACCCATTTTCCCGAGTCCAACAAATCCTATTTTCATTTACTTCTCCTCATTTAATTATTTTAATATCTAAATATTTTACTATAAACCTCTCCGCCAACCTCCGACTTCAATAAACGGTATTCCCTCTTTTTTATAATAAGTATTATCGGGATCCGATTTAGGCAAAGAACCGAATGATAATACTTCGGTCGGGCAATTTACAACACAAGCGGAACACCGTACACATTCAACATCATTCATCGGAATTCCTTTATTTGCATAGTTCATAACGTCAATACCCATGTGGCAAACTTTTGTACAAATATTACAAGAGATACATTTTTTCTTTTCGGCAAAAATTCTATATCTCGAAAATCTTGAATAAATATGCATCAGCGCCGCAAGCGGACAGCCGAAACGGCACCACACTCTACCTGATAAGAAAAAGTAAACTCCAATACCCAAAACACCGGCAAAAATAATATCAATTGCTATATAGTAAAAGTTATGAAGGAAATCTGCAGTGTAACTTACATTTTCGTTGATTATCGGTATTTCTATGTTATAAACCACACTTAGAAGTTTAATGAAGGTAACCAAAAATGCGGCGAGCAAAACCCATTGCCCGATATTTTCAAGTCTTTTCGGTTTCGCTCCGTGGGGCGCCAGAGTTCTGTATTCATCGCCCAAAGTTTCCGCCATAGCTCCGCACGAACAAATCCAACCGCAGTAAGCGCCTTTTCCCCAGCGGTAAACTATATAAGGAATAATTACAAATGTTTGAACCAAACTAAATACAAGCCAAAATGTTGTGATATCGCCGTTATACAAATTAAACAGATTTAAAGGCCAAGCAAGAATAAAACCGTACGAACGCCAGTAACTCGGCTGTGCGCCCGCCCAATTGCCTGTGGGGAATACTTGGGTCATAATAAAACTGTGAGGACCACCTAAAGCGCCAATACTTCCAAGATACGGAAAAATAAATTCCGGCAATAGAAAAAGAGCAAATATCTGAATAAGCATTAACGTCCAAGTTTGCTTTTTAATATAACGCGTGGGTTTTACATGGATTCTACGCAATCCAAAAATAAGTATAGTAAGAGAATAAAATGCCGTGTAGTAGAAAGTTTGAGATTTTCCAAAAAGAGTTACACCAAAATACCTGCCGCCGAAAAATATAACCAGAAAGAATATTCCCACAAAAATAAAATAAGCGTACTTGAAGGTTTGCCAATTGAGCGTAAAGGATTTATAGTTATTAAGAAGGAACTTTACTAAAAGATATGCTCCGAGCAATATAGCCGCGATAAAAATAAAATACGCTAAAAATGCGTCAATATATTTATCTACTGACCAGACTTGAACTTGGTCCGAAAAGATTATAGAAAGCAACGCCGAAGGAAGATGAAAAAACTTTGACCAGAATTCGCCCTTAAAAAGATATGAAAAAGCGTCGCCGAAAGAATCAAATTTGCCGAACATTTTATCGTACAATTCTGCGCTGCTCTTACCGAAATAAACTACTCCGCCAAAAAGTAAAAGCATTAAAAATTGAAGTTTTGTAGTAAGAGTCCATTCCCCTTCCATTTTTATTCCGCTGCGTTTAAAAAAAGCAAGAGGTAATTCTCTTCCAATCATAGTGAAAACCATTGTATTTTCTAACTCAATTTCTTCTTTATTTTTATTTATCAAAATCACGCTGTCATTTCTAATTTCTTTTACGTTTGTCTCCATTAACAGCTTTATTTTTCCTTGCTCAACAAGTCTGTTAAGTTTATTAACATTAGCTTCTTTAGCTCTGGAAAAGACAGGCTTTCTGTAAGAAACAGTTACTGACTCGGCATATTCTGCGGTAGCAATTGCCGTTTCCAAAGCGGAATCACCGCCGCCCACAACAAGTACTTTTTGTCCTTTTGCATCGGCCGGATCAAACAAACGGTTAAACACTTTCGGAAGATTCTCGCCCGGGACTTTAAGCATTCTTGCATTTCCGGATTTTCCGATTGCCAGCACAACACGTAAGGCTTTATAATTTCCT
>JALSTI010000156.1 GCA_026983795.1 Melioribacteraceae bacterium | reverse complement strand
TATCAAATTCGGTTACTCTTCGTTTACAATGGTCGCACAGTTTTCTGATAAGTCTTTGAGCAACAATTATATTTATAGCGTATGCAATTAAGAAAGGTTCAATTCCCATTTTATATAAACGGGCCACTGCACTGGGAGCATCGTTTGTATGTAAAGTTGAAAATGTTAAATGTCCGGTATTTGCAAGTTTTATAGCAGTTTCGGCTGTTTGCTTATCGCGCATCTCACCTACTAATACAATATCGGGGTCATGTCTTAAAATTGCCCTTATTGCTTGTTCAAAATTCATTTTATGGCCTATTTTCAACTGTCTGGCGCCTTCAATTACATACTCTACGGGATCTTCAACGGTAAGCACATTTTTAGTTGGATTAATAACTTGGTATAATGCAGCAATAAGGGTTGTACTTTTACCACTTCCCGTTGGTCCGGTTAAAATTACCATTCCTTGTGGTTTACTTATTGCTTTTTGAAAAGCTTCTTTAGCATAACCGACCAAACCCAATTTATCGAGGTCGGTAATTACTTTTCTATCGTCAAGAATTCTTATTACAATAGATTCGAACTTATTTTTTAATTCAGTACCAACCATGGGCAAAACGGAAACTCTAAATCTGATAATATGACCGTCAATTTCCCTTTGAATAAAACCGTCCTGTGCTTTTTCTCTTTCGAATCTATCCATTCCTCTGGATCTGTCTTTAACAACCGCCATTACTGCTTCGGGCAAAGTATTTTCTTGAGTATACCAAAGGGATAATTTTCCATCTTGTCTAAAGTGGAATTCCGTTTTGTTTCCGCTTCGCGGTACAATATGAATATCACTCACTCCTCTTCTAACGCCTTCTACCAAAGCGGCTTCAACTAAATTAACAAGCGCGCTTTTGTTAATTTCGGAATCTAATTCCTCTTCACTAACCGAGCTATCGTCGGTATCGATATCTAAAAATTCATTAGATTCTTCAATCATTTGAAGGAATTCATTCTCCTTGGGAGCTATAATGTCAATTATTTTATCGTAATCTTTTTTCTTAATAAATGCCAATTCATATTTTTTAGCATTAACGGCGTAAGCAATTTTAGTAAGCGATCTATCAGTTGGGTCTACAGCTGCAAGAATTAATTTATCTTTAATTTTTTCATCGTACTTGTATGGAATAACCCTATGATCCAACAGCATTTTTTTAACTTCATCGCTTTGAGAATTATATAATTTTTTTAGTTCTTCAATACGTTTTTCCGAAAGTTCATCGGGTTTAAGAGAAATTTCTTTGAATGCATAAAGAATGGCGACTTCCCTGAAAATTATGTCGTGGTCAAAATTAAAGTCCTGCACAAGAATTTGCGCTAAATTTCTTTTTAATTTTGTTCTGTCATTCTGTTTAACCTGGAGTGCTTTTTCCAATATTTCGGTATCGATTATTCCTTTTTTAAGGAGTAAATATCCGATCTTGTCAGTCATTTCTAATTTTGCATCAATCATAATTCACACTTTTAAATTAAAATTACATAACCGGTGATTTAGGACTTATAGTTGCCGTTTCTGCCGAGACCAAAGTAAGGCCTATCATTACAATCATTATAATCATAGCTATAAAAACTTGAATCATTTCAATAACATTTTTAAGCCGGAATACGGTTTCGCTTTCGTAATAATTTGCCAATTGCTTAGCGGTATTTTTAATAGTACCGGTCTCTTCGCCGGAATGGAAACGGGAAATTGCAGTTTCTGTAAATACACCGCTTGCTTCAAGCGAATCCGTCAATCCCTTACCTTTACTAATCATAAGTGGTATGGAAATATTTTTTATTTGACTTTCAAAATATTTATTACCCGTTGCCTCAGCAGCAATTCGTATAGGTTCAATACTTTCAGCCGAGCCGCTATAAAGGGTGTAAAACACTCTGCAAAAAACTTCGATTAAAGTTTTATGAATAAGCGAACCCATTATTGGCATTTTAAGAATATATTTATCGAAAAACAGTTTGCCTTTTTCGGTTTTTGAATATTGCCAAAGCGCTATTGGCGGTACAAATAAAACCAGCGAGATTAATATTGGATGCGCCAATAAAAAATCGCTAAATTTAAGCGTGGCAGCGGTCATAGGCGGTAAAGGAATATCGAATTTAAGAAACAATTTGGCTGTTTCGGGAAAAATATATCCTACATAAAAGAGCACGGCAATAAATAAAATAAAAATTGTTATCATGGGTGTTATTAAAGCACTTCTTAAACTCTTTTTAAATTCCTGTCTTCTTTCAAGAAATTTTGCCGTTGCATTATAAATTTCAGCCATATTACCGCTTTTAGCCGCCAAACCTAACATGTACGCAGTAAATTTTCCGAAAACCGATTGGTACTTCATAAAGGTTGCCTCACTATCGGCACCTTTTTTTAATTCGTTATTAATTTGTTTTAACGTTTCTCTTAATGTTTTATTTTCCAAATCATTAATCAAGAGAGTCATAATTTCACTGTAAGGAAGTTTTTGTTCTAGTAGTTCCGCACTTATTTTAACAAAGGATACAATATCTTGCATCGGAGGTTTCATATTGAAATCAAGCAATTTTTTATTTACCGAAACTACTTGATATCCAAGTTTAGTAAGCGCGTTAACAACTTCTTCTTTGCTGAAGGCTTTTTGTTCCCCAACCGTAGGTTTTTCATTACCTTTTCTTACTTTATATTGAAAAGTAATTTTTTTCTCAATTGTTTTTGTTTTAAGCTGGTGTTTTTCGGCAAGTTTTTGAATTTTCTTTTTGCCGTCTTTATAAGTTGGAGCCGTAATAGTGCCAACAATTGTTTGACCATTCGGTCTTAAAGCATTAAAACGCAATTCAATCATAATTTCACCTACATTTTAAATTGAAAAGGCTAACAAATTATCGAAGATTTGTTAGCCTTCTTTAACAAGAACTAAAATAATTAATTAGTTATTAACCGTTGTAGAAGTGATTGCCCGTGGACCCACAACCATAGTTACTTTAACTTTATTAGATCCATCATTACCAACTTCGTTACCAGTACCAACTAAAGTAATTGATTGAGCTCCGGAAGATGATAATTGATAAGTTCCGTTAGCTGTAGTATCTAATTGAGCAGGAATTGACCAAGCTGTTCCGCCGGAACCGGTTGATGCATCAAATGAATTACTACCGCCACCCATTGCAATTGGTTTTCTGTAATATTGTTGAGCCATTGAGGCTAAGGTTGTAAGGTCTGCTATAACCGCATCTCTATTTGCGTTAACACTGCTTGCAGTAAATACATTTATACCTACTACAACTGCTATACCTACTATAATAACGCCTAATACGATTAACAATAATTGTTGTTGACCCATTATTGAACTCCTTTAATTTGTGATTGAATGTGATTTAGTAAAAATTCGCATTTAGCATAGAAATAACCGTGCCAAAAGTATTTTTGAGAAATATTTTTATTTTTTGTGATTTGCGTCAAGCTAAAAACTCAGATTATGGTTCAAAATAAGTTATTTGCTAATTTTTTATCAAAATGGTACATCATTAAATTTTTCAACATGTAATTTTTACAGGTAATTATCGGCATTTTTAGTAATTAGTTTAATATTGTAGTTGTATAACTATCCGAATATACAGTAACTTGTACTTTAACCGAGTCGCTTCCCGAAACTATTTCGTTTCCAACACCGGTTAAAGTAATGGAGCTGGGACTGACATTCGCCGTAAAATGTCCGTTTTCGGTTGTAACCAAGGTTGACGGAATAGTCCAACCTGAAAAAGAACGCCCGCCGCCGCCCATTTCCGAAGGTTTTCTGTAATATTGTTGTGCCATACTTGCCAATTCAACGCATTCGTGTAATACAAGATCCCTCTTTGCTTCAACTGCATGCGCCGTAAAAATGTTAATTCCGGCTACAATCGCAACTCCTACTACAATAACTCCAAGTAAAATTAAAAGTAATTGTTGTTGACCCATTATTTACCTCTATTCTTAGTTAGTATTTTCTCTGCTCTCAATAGTTTTTCCTCAACAAATATCAAACCAATTGTGATTATCGTCAAAAAAATGTAATTGTTGAAAAAAAATGAAGTTTTTGAAATTCGGGTTTGATTGTAAACGGCAAAATAAGTACAATTTTGAGAAAGATGTAAATTTTACCGGTAATTTTTACCTGTGAATTGAATTGTGAGGTTAAATTAATATAATCGTTGTTTTTTCTGCATTTTATAAAAAGAAAGCCGATCGAAAAAAAGTTACTGCTTAATATTAACCATTTGTGGATAAATAATTAGGGAAGATAATTGATTTGATGAATACGAAAATAGGCGTCGACTTTTTCAGTTTAAACCGGGCGAGTAAAAAGTCGAACGTTTTTATAATTTCTAAAAATATAAAAAAGAATAGGTTGTTTTTTTGAACAAATGTTATTTTAAAAATACCCGTTTTGACTTTTCTATTTATTAAAAAGAATGAAAATTTTATTCTCTTACTTTTAAATGTAACTCTCGCAATTGTTCTTTAGAAACATCCGAAGGAGAGCCATCCATCAATGAAAGCCCGCTGGTAGTTTTAGGAAACGCTATTACATCTCTAATTGAGCTGTTTCCCGTTAAAAGCATAACCATTCTGTCAAGTCCAAAAGCAATTCCGCCGTGAGGGGGAGCGCCGTATTTAAAAGCTTCCAGTAAAAATCCGAATTTTTCTTCGGCTTCTTTTTGAGATATACCTAAGGCGTTAAACATTTTTGATTGTAAAGCGGAATTATGAATTCTTATACTGCCTCCGGCAATCTCATTTCCATTTAAAACCAAATCGTATGCGCGCGCTCTTGCTTTGGAAGGATCGGTTTTTACCAGCTCCAAATCTTCCAACTTAGGAGAAGTAAACGGATGATGCATTGCATAATATCTTTGAGTTTCGTCATCCCATTCAAAAAGCGGGAAATCTGTTACCCATAGCATATTTGGTTGTTCGTTATTGTTAATTAGGTCCAATCTTCTAGCCATTTCCAATCTTAAAGCTCCCATTATAGACAAGGCTTTAAGTTTCTTTCCGGAAATTATAAATACAAGGTCACCGTTTTCCGCATTTAATTTATCTATTATTGCAGATTTTTCATTTTCGCTTAAAAACTTAGCTACAGGCGCTTCAAGACCGTTTTCTTTAACTCTCATCCAAATCAATCCACCCGCGCCTAATTTTTTAACATAATCCGTTAATACATCCAATTGATTTCTAGTATAATTTCCGCATCCTTTAGCCAATAATGCTGTTATAATTCCACCGGTTTCCAAGGTATCTTTAAAAACTCTGAATTCAGAATTATTAAATATTTCGTTCAGCGTTACCATTTCCAAATTGAATCTAAGATCGGGTTTATCAGAGCCGTATTTTTCCATTGCCTCGTCGAATGTTAATCTTGGTAACGGTAGTTGCAGATCCACATTTTTAATTTTTTTAAATATTTCCTTCATTAACCCTTCCACGGTAGAAAATATATCTTCTTCATGGACAAAAGACATTTCAACATCAATCTGAGTAAATTCCGGTTGTCTATCGGCGCGTAAGTCTTCGTCTCTAAAACATTTAACAATTTGATAATATCTATCAAAACCGGCAACCATTAATATTTGTTTATATGTTTGCGGAGATTGAGGCAGTGCATAAAATTTTCCTTTATGTAATCTGCTCGGTACAAGAAAATCCCGGGCTCCTTCAGGTGTGCTTTTCATCAAGTACGGTGTTTCTATTTCCACAAAGTTATTATTATTAAAATAGTTTCTTACAATACCGTACACTTTATGGCGGGTTAAAATATTGTTTTTCATCCTTTCTCTTCTTAAATCGAGATACCGATATTTTAACCGGAGTTCTTCGCTAACGTCAATATTATCTTTAATTTGAAACGGAGTAGTAAGGGACGAATTCAGAATAATAACTTTATCTACCATTACGTCCACTTCGCCGGTTGCTATTACCGGATTTTCGGTTCCTTCCGGTCTTTTCCTTACTTTTCCCTCTATCGAAATTACATATTCCGTTCTTAACTCCTTACCGGTTTCATGTGCAGATGAATTATACGTCGGTTCAAAAACAACTTGGGTTATTCCGTATCTGTCGCGTAAATCGATAAAAATAACACCGCCTAAATCTCTTCTGTTATCAACCCAGCCGTTTAGAACTACATTTTCACCAATATTTTTTTCCCGCAATTCTCCGCAATTATGTGTTCTTTTATTAAAATCCATGAAAAAATTTCTCCTAATAAAATTTAAGGTTGTTAAAATAAGAATTTAAGGAAGCGAATACAACTAGAAGTAAAGAGAATAAGATTAAATTTTAACTTAATTAACAGAACACATAACAATTATAAAAACTATCCCTCTCACACTTCTTTAATATTAAAAAAATGCTTGAGGGATGCTTTATGACAATTCTATTTTGACGTCCCGGTAATTGTGAGTTGATCCTCTCCGTTTTGGCCGGTAGTTTTAATTGTTATAGCGGCTTGTTGGGCATTTAACGTATCGGAACGTGTATCGAAAGCAATAAAAGAGAAAGTTGTATAACTTTTACTTTGTGTATCCGGAAGTTTTACGTCGATATCCCCAACTACGTCAATATCTCCTTCTGTGCTAACTTTAATTGATGTTCCTTCGGAAAGCGGATTACCGTTAAAATCAGCGCACGTATAATTAAATACTTGTGAACCGCCGTTATCAATATTAACCGTTGTTGGAGTAATTGTTATAATTGGAGAGCCGCTTGCTAACCTAACGGATTGAGTTGTAATTGTATTCAAATTTTCGTCGGCTGTTGAAGCGGTAACCGTAAAAAATCCGGGACCATAAACAGGATCATTTGGAAAAGGTTGTGTTAAAAGTGTTACGGTAGCCGTTCCCAACTCGGTAGTTAAATTCGACCCTTCTATTATTCCCGATGTAGCATTAAAATATACCGCTGTTCCGGTTCTTACCGGATTGCTGAATTTATCTCCAACATAAGCCGTAAAATCTATTTTAAAACCTATAATACCGTAAACAGGATAATTAAGCTTATCGGAAGCCACGCCGAAGTGACCTTGATCGGGCAACCCGCCGTGAATGGCAATTAATACGGGTTTGGATTTAATTATTCCGGTCGGTGTATTAATATCTGCAACAATTTGAACTACACCGGCTATTGTTCCGGTATTCAAAACAACTTCGGCTCTACCTAATGCATTTGTTTCGGCAGAATTTGGAAATAAATATTCTCCGCCTCCCGGTTGACTGCCAAACAAAAAGTTAACGGTAACCGCATGGTTCAAATCGATTGCTTTTCCGCTGGAGTCTTGCACTTCAAATACAATTCTTGCGGTTTCAGCCGAACCGCTTTCTTTAACCCCAATATTATCGGCAGATTGTGAATAAAGATAAATAGAAGCTGCCGCCCCCGATGTACTGTTACCCAAATTGTCTTTTGATTTATCCGCTTTTAGTTGAACAACCGGTAATTGGATTGTTGCATCCTTAGTTCCGAATACCGAAAGTGTATCAGAAACAAAACCCGGTTTTGCAATTATAATAACCAAATCCTTATCTTTATCAATGCTTAATCCGGCAACAAACTCACCGTTAGGATCCGTAACCGCTCCGACTGTAGTATCTCCGTCAGATACTTTAACAGTTGCGTTTCCAAGCGCATCCCCGTTATCCGATATTACTTTTCCGGTAATTGTTACCGTTCCAAAATTTGGTCCTGCCGGATTTTCGCTTGTTTTTTTAGATTCACAGCTGGTGAATATTATAAGAATGGAAAAAATAAGCGACGTAATTAGTAGATTTTTTTTCATTTTGTTTTCTATTTTTATGTGTAAATGTTTTTATTCAAATTACTATCGATATTTATTTGTATAATTTAATAGGCTTTCCAAGTTAATTAAAGTAATTTTACAATTAATAAATTAATTAAATTTATGATTGAATACAACAATAAATTTATTTCTATCTTATTATTTTTTAAGAAATTACCTTTTTGCTTTAAATTTTTGGTTTAAGTAACCTCTTTAACGGACTAATTTATGAAAATTGTTATTGACGAAAATATTGCATTCGGAAAGGAAGCTTTCTCAAACTTTGGAACCGTTATAATAAAAAACGGTCGTGAAATTACCAATGAAACTCTTAGAGATGCCGACGCTTTAATTGTTCGTTCCATAACACGAATAAATAGAAAACTACTTGAAGGGTCAACCATTAAATTTGTTGGTTCCGCAACAATTGGCGTCGATCATGTTGATTTGGACTATTTGCGCGAAAAGAATATAGATTTTGCCAACGCACCCGGTTGCAATTCCCAAGCTGTTGCCGAATATGTTTTTAGCGCTATTTTTCATCTTTTCAAAAAAAATAAACTAAGCATTAAAAATAAATCTATTGGAATTGTAGGCGCGGGGAATATCGGTTCTAAAATTGTTAAATTAAGTAAAGCCTTGGGACTATCGGTTTTTGTAAACGATCCACCGCTTGAACGAAAAACAGGCAACCCGAATTTTTGTTCGCTTCAGGATGCTTTGCAAGCCGATATAATTACTTTTCATGTTCCGTTAACTATGCATGGGAAAGATAAAACTTACCACTTAATTAACGAAAACGAACTAAAAAATATCCGTCCGAACCAAATTTTAATTAACAGTTCCCGCGGTCCGGTTGTTAATAACACTGCACTATTAAAAAGAATTGCCGGCAATAAAGATTTCAGTATTATACTCGATGTCTGGGAAAACGAACCGGTTATTAATCTTGAGCTATTAAAATACGTTGATATTGCCACACCTCATATTGCCGGATATTCGTTGGAAGGAAAAGTAAACGGGACCAAAATGGTTTACGAAGCGTTTTGTAAGCATTTCAATTTTAAGCCCGACTGGGAACCACCATTACCGGAAATAGCCAAAAGAAAAATTATTACCGGAAATACCGCTTCCATAGATTCTATATTGCAGACGGTTTTTAACCATGTTTACAATATTTGGAATGATGACTCTTCAATGAGAAAATTGTTAAAAATCAATAAAGAAAATGCCGGAAAGTATTTTGATAATCTCAGAAAAAATTATAAAATAAGAAGAGAACTGTCGAATTATACGGTTGTGTTAAATAATCCGGCAATCGAATTAATAAGAACGTTAGAAAATTTTGACTTGAAATTGGAATTTTAATTAAACTATTTTCATTCCTTTATTTTCCGGTAAAATTATTTTCAAAACTTATTTTAAATTGGATTGTAAAATTCTTAACAAACTATAACTAACATGAAATTGAGATTTTATATACTGCTCTTGTTTTTATTTTCGCTTAATATAAATGCGCAAACAAACAAAGGGTTTTTTCAAATAGCAAGATTAAAATATAACGGCGGCGGCGACTGGTACAACGATCCCTCTGCAGAAGTAAATTTGCTTAATTACGTAAAAGAGCATACATCCGTTAAAGTTAACGCAGAATATGTTTTTGTTGATATTGCCACAAACGATATTTTCTCGTATCCCTTTTTATTTTTAACCGGTCACGGCAATATTTTATTTTCCGATGAGGAAGCAAACCGTTTAAGAACTTATCTTGAAAACGGAGGATTTTTATACGTTGATGATGATTACGGATTGGATAAATCTTTTAGAAGAGAAATTAAAAAAATTTTCCCGGATAATGCGTTAGTTGAACTTCCGTTTAATTATAAATTGTACCACATTTTTTACAACTTTAATTCCGGTCCGCCTAAAATTCATAAACATAATGGTAAACCACCGCAAGGATTCGGAATTTTTTTGGGTAAAAGGCTGGTTGTTTATTATACATACGAAAGTAATCCAAGCGACGGTTGGACAGACCCCGAAGTTCATAATGATCCGCCCGGGAAAAGAGAAGAAGCTCTTAAATTTGGAACCAATTTAGTTTTATTCGCACTTACAAATTAGATTATATGTCTCCCGTTGAGTTACATATTGAAGAAATCAAAGAAAAATTACGCAAAGTAGTAAAAAAAGAAAATGTAAAAAGTCTGTTAAAAAAAATCATTTATTTTTCAATTTTCACCGTTGTTTTTTCCTTGATTTTAATTTTAGCGGAATTTATTGGACATTTTTCTTCCGTTGTTAGAACCGTTTTATTCTGGATGTTCATAAGCTTAACTGCAATAGCTTTTTTATACTTTCTAGTTTTTCCCCTCCTAAAAATTTTATTTCCGGGTAAAACGGATTACATAAAATCCGCAAATTATGTAGGAAATTATTTTGACGAAATAAAAGACGAGTTAACCAATGTTCTGCAAATATTTACCGATAAAAAACAAGCGGTCTCGGAATCGTTAAAATTTGCAGCGGTTGAAAAACTTTACGAAAAAACGAAAGGTATTGATTTTTCCAAAACAATCGATTTTAATGATTTAAAAAAATATCTGCCCGTTACTTTTCTTTTTTGGGTTGTTTTAATCGTAGCGCTTTTTTTAATTCCCGGTTTTCAAGCTTCGGCTGGCAGGTTAATTAATTTCAACAAAGATTTTATTAAACCGCCCGGGCTGACTTTTACTGTTGAACCCGGAAATACAACCGTTACAAAAGGCGATAATTTAAATATTAAAATAATTATTAAGGGTAAAATTCCTTCACAAATAACTTTTTACAAAAAAACCATTGAGGATGCCGATTTTAATAGCAAGCAAATTAAACCCGCAGCTAAAGGATTATTCCGGTTAACAATTAAAAATATAAAATCCGGTTTTGAATATTACGTGAGCGGGAACGGAGAAAAAAGCGACCGTTACACCGTAAAAGTTATAAGCAGACCCGTTGTAGCTAATTTAATAATGGAAATTTTTCCGCCGGGATACTCGCATTTACCTAACGAAACGATAAAAGATAACGGAAATATTTTAGCATTAACCGGCAGTAAAGTTAAAATAAAATTGATTTCGTCTAAAGACTTGAGCGCTTCAAATATTGTTTTTAACTCGGGTAAAAAATTACCTTTGGAAATCTCAAAAAGAATTGCTGCAGGAAGTTTTTTTGTAACAGGCAAGGATGAATACCATTTTGAGCTTGTTGATTCACAAGGATATAAAAATATAAACCCGATAGTTTACAGTATTAAATTATTAACCGACGATTATCCTTCGATCCAACTTATATCTCCAAACAAAAACGAAAATCTTCCTGCCGATGATAAATTACCGCTGGTTCTTAAAATATCGGATGATTACGGGTTGTCAAAATTAAATTTAAATTTCAGACTTTCTTCATCGCAATTTAACCCGGTTGAAAAAAAGTTTTCAATTATATCCGTTCCTATAAGTAAAAGCCAAAAAGAACAGGACGTTTTTTATTTATGGGACTTGGGAGATTTGGATTTAGCAACCAACGATGTGGTTTCTTATTACCTTGAAGTTTTTGATAACGACTATGTTAGCGGTCCGAAATCCGCTAAAACACCGGTCTATACCGTGCGCGTGCCAAGTCTAAACGAAATCCTTAACAAAGCGGACGATTCGCAGAATAAAGCGACAAACGAAATTGCCGGAACACTTAAAGAAGCCGAAACGCTTCAGAAAGAATTGGAAAATATAAACAACGAATTAAAACAGAACAAAAAAGAAATTTCGTGGGAAGAAAAAAACAAGATCGAAAAATCTCTCGATAAATTTAAAAAGTTAAACGACAAGGTTCAAAATATTCAAAAAAAATTATCCGAGATGCAAAAAGATTTACAAAAAAATAATCTGCTCTCTAAAGAAACACTTAAAAAATATATTGAGCTTCAAAAATTATTGGATGAAATGAACACGGAAGAAATGAGAAAAGCAATGGAGAAAATGCAGGAAGCTCTACAAAAAATGATGCGCGATAAAGTTCAAAATGAAATGAATAATTTAAATTTTAATGAAAAAATGTTTCAAAAAAGTCTTGAAAGAACGCTTAAATTGCTTAAAAGAATTCAAATTGAAGAAAAGGTGGACGAGTTAATAAAACGAACCGAGGAACTGGAAAAAAGTCAAAACGAGCTGCGAAAAGAAACAGAAAAAACCGACCCTAAAAACAGTAAAGAGTTAAATAAATTAAGTAAAAAGCAAGAAGATATAACAAAAAATTTGAAAAATTTAGAAAACGAAATGAAAAAGTTAAATGCTAAAATGAAAGAATTTAAAGATATGCCCGCTGATGATCTTGAGAAAATGGAGAAGGAATTTCAAAATCAAAAGAATATGCAAATGTCAGAACAAGCCAAATCGGAATTATCCCAACAAATGATGCAAAAGGCTATGCGGCAACAATCGAATATTTCCCAAAATATGCAAGCACTTAACAAACAGATGAAAAATTTGCAAAAAAGTTTACAAAAGCAAAGCCAACTTAAAACCGTTAACGAAATGATGAAAATTACTAACGAGCTTATTCGATTATCTAAGGATCAAGAAAAATTACAAAAAGAAACAGCGGGTCTGCAACCCAGTTCCACACAATTAAACCGGAATGCCGAAAAGCAATTTGAGCTTGAAAATAACCTGGATAAAATTTTAAAACAAATGGTTGAGCTTTCGCAAAAAACGTTCGCCATAACTCCCGAAATGGGAAGGGCTTTGGGAAAAGCCAGAGCCGAAATGAATAAATCTGTAGGTTCTTTGCAAAACAGA
>JALSTI010000155.1 GCA_026983795.1 Melioribacteraceae bacterium | reverse complement strand
TGATATCGAACCAATCCAGAGGCTTTATTTTCAAATGGATCATTGGCAGCCAGAATTCATTTACCCGGGTGGTTGTAGTATCTTTATGAGGGTAACCTTCCCACCACATTCTGGTACCTTCGTTACCACGAACCCCGGTATAAGTAGTCTGATTTCTCTCGTACCTGAGTCCCGGAATAAATGTAATCAGCTGCTTAAAATTAAATGTAGGCATAATATAAGCGGCATTATAATTTTCGAATCCATTGTAATCGTTTTTAATGGATTGAGGAAAGTTTGTACGGAATACTTCTTTACCTTTCGACTTTAACACATCAACAACCCCGTCAACAAGATCTAACCTGGGAATATTATGAATCATATATTCGCCGTTAAGAAAGTTTTTGGGTTTATAATCATTATCTATGAACATAAAGAAAGGCAGTCTAAGTGAACCTAAAGGAGCATATTTTTGCATCCAGGGATATGCTCTCAAAATATAATCATTAGCCAATTGGTCCCATGAAAAAGGAACCCGGGTTACGTCTTTATTGAAAAATTTATATTGATGTTTGTATTTATAACCGACCTTTAATTTCAAATTAGCAAACGAGCCCAGCTTAACTTGGTATTTGAGGTCAAAAAATGCACTAAGTGCTCTTTCTTTCGAATAAATATTTAATACATCAAGATTGTTTAGCAGAATTTTTTTATAATGATTATAAGCATGTTTCGGGATGTTTATGGGATTTCCCTGCAAGTTTACCGAATCGTCGTATGCTGTACTTTCAAATCCGTTAAATTTAATTTGCCTGGGTGCTTTATTTTCGGAAAAAGCATAAGATGCTCCGCCGTGAAAATCAATATTCCACAAATTATAGTCAAGCGTTAAGGCATTTGTCATAACCGTAAGGTCGCTTTTTAGGTCTTCTAATCCGTAAAGGTGTGTTCTGCTAATAGGTTGGTGCGATTCTAACCGGTTAATATTTCTTCTGGCAATTGAACTGCTGAAATTATTGAATTTAATTACACCCTTAGGCAATTTATAATCCATCACCAAAGAAGCGCCAAAACGGTTAAATTCACGGGTAATATCTTTTAAGTCGAGACTATTTATTGTAACATCCACCAAAGAGGGATCTTTGGGCTTTTGTTCATTAATATAAGCAACATCCAATTCATAAGACGATCTGTTTCTTTTTTCCAAATCGAGCTGAGCAAAAACGCCTAATTTTTTACCGAAAAATCTGTTGCTACCGCTAAGAACAAATTTATAATCTCCGTATTCCGATTTTAAATTATGATAACTGCTTTGTGCAAGCATATCAAGCGCTAATTTATCGGGAGCTTCTTTAAGAATAAAATTGACGGTTCCACCGATAACATCGGCTTCATTATCGGGAGTTGCGGCTTTTGTTACTTCAATACCTTGCAACATATAAGGAGAAATCATGCTTAAATCCGTACTTCTTTCTCCGCCGTTCTGACCTTCGCCCGTAGAAGCCATACTTACACCTTCAACTTGGACTTTATTGTATTGGGGAGAAAGTCCTCTGATAACAATTTTGCTGCCCTCGCCGCCGTTTCTGATAAGTGATACTCCCGGTAATCTTCCTATTGCTTCGGCTGCATTTGCATCGGGCAACTCTTGAATTTGTTTAGCCGAAACTACATTTTTTATCGATTGCGCGGATAATTGCCTGTTGATTGCATTCATCTGCCCTTCGGCTTGACCCGTCACAACAATTTCTTTGCCTTGTATTACTCGAAACTCTAATGCAAAGTTTAGGTTTAATGTTCTGTTTTTTACAACTTTAATATGAGCTTCTTTATCTTGGTAACCCAAATAACTTACTTTAATTACATATTTCCCTTCCGGAACATCTTCTATTACGTAATTTCCTTTGATATCGGTTGCCGCACCTATATTAGTCCCAACTAAAAAAACGTTCGCGCCAATCAACGGTTCTTTTGTTGTTTTATCAATTACTTTCCCTTTTATTTTACCGGTTTCCTGTGCATTTATAATTACGAAACTACTAAGCAGAAGGAAAAAGAGCACTTTTAACAACTTTGCTTTTGAATCCATGTGGGTCCCTAAATAATAATTTTACCGCTTTTAAAATGCTTAAAAACTTAATTTCTAACAACTTTATATATTAAGTAAGTTACTCCATTGCAATTAGTGTAAATGTTTTACCGCTTTTATATGACGGGAGTATATCATCGTAAGGCTAATTTCTCAGAATTATAAAAGTCTTTAGTATAATTTAATTTTATAAATTGTAGGGGTAAATTCAAGTTAATAACAGTTTTAACATGTTAATGAAGTTATTTACAATGGAAAAGTATTATTTTCTATCTTTCTTGGAAGCTCTTTTTACTTAAGGACATTGTTGTATTTAATCTAAACCCAATTTTTATAGAATAAAAATTTGTATTTATTTTAGTTTTTAGATTTAATTTTATAATATTTATATAAGTATCGAGGTAAATTATGAATATTTACAAACTCGTTCAGCATAAATCTTTCAATAAGTCCGGCTAATTTCCCGGGATTCATTTTTAATTTTAAGTATGAGTGGTTCGATTTTTTGCCTTTTACCCAAACATTTCCGCCTTTATTTCCCGCTTTGCAATACCCGTTTTCAATTTTATCCCAAAATTTTCCCACACCGCCTCTTACTGCGTACAAAACAGCAGCTTGGTCGTATGACGGATTGTTAATAATTTTTCCATTATAATATTTTTTCATCCAAGGAGCGTGGGTA
>JALSTI010000154.1 GCA_026983795.1 Melioribacteraceae bacterium | reverse complement strand
GCTGATTTGATCAATTTCTTATAAATTAAATTAATTTGATATCATCTAAAAACGGTAGTTTTTCCCTTACTTCATATACTTTCGAAATATCAAGATCGACAGTAAATACATTTTCTTCATCTTCGGCCGTTAAAATTTCATTTCCCAGCGGATCGTACACAGAGCTGGCGCCGTTGTATTCGTTGTACGGATCTTTCCCGATTCTGTTAACTCCAATCATATAACATTGATTTTCTATAGCTCTTGCTCTCAGAAGAGCTTTCCAATGTTCAATTCTCGGAACGGGCCAATTTGCAATATTTATAATAATTTCGGTTTTTTCTTTTCCGTAAAATCTATAAAGCTCAGGAAACCTGAGATCATAACAAATTGATAGACCGATATGTACATTTCCTGTTTTTGTTATAACTGGTTCTTTTTCTGCATTGTAAAATTTATGTTCATTAGCCATCGAGAACAGATGGATTTTTCGGTAACGCGCATTTATCAAACCGTCGCTGTTAAAATGAATAAGCGAATTGAAAAATTCACCCTCCTCTTTTTCTATTAATCCGGCAAAAATATGTTTTTTAAGTTTCTTGGACCGGTTGATAAAAAACAGCATTTCTTCACTATCAATTTCTTGCGCAAATCTATGCGAATGCATTGTAAAACCGGTTAGACTCATTTCAGGTAAAATAATCAGATCGGTGTCATCATCGCAATTATTTAGCATTTCATTTACCGTAATTATATTATTTTCGATATTTTCCCATTCCGGTGCATATTGTAATAAAGCAATTTTCATTTTTACCTCGAAACTAAATAATTTGCCTACTGTAAAAGTAATAATTTCTTTTTTAGTTTGATTAATACAAAAATGGAATTAAGTTATATTTTCGATTAAAGGTTTTTCAAAATGGATTTTTGGTTGTATATTTAGCAAAATAAATTTATTAAAAATGAGATGGGAAGCTAAAATGAAATTGACCAAGCTATTAATCTTACTAATAATTCCAATCCTTTTTTCCGCATGCTCTAAAAAATCGCCGGATAAAATTTTTAGCGAAGGAGAAAAATTAATACAAGCGAAAAAATACAACGAAGCCGTAAACAAATTCAAGTCCATAGTCGATGAATTTCCTTCCGATCCCAAAACGGCAGATGCAATGTTCGAAATAGCAAAATTATATCAAGGTAAAGTTGTAAAGGGAATAGGGGAAAAGGAATCGCTTAACGAAGCGGTTAAATATTACAAAAAGATTTATGAACAATTTCCCAATGTTAAAATTGCGCCAAAGTCCCTTTTTATGGCCGGATTTATAGAAGCGAACGAATTGAAAGATTATGACTCGGCTAAAAAAACCTATAATATGTATTTAGAAAAATTTCCTGATGACGTACTTGCAGAAGACGCAAAAATAGAATTAAAAAATTTGGGTAAAACTCCCGAAGAAATATTAAGGGAGCATCTTCAAGAGTCGAAGAAATGATTGACAGTTCGGTAAATTACCGGAAATATCTCGATCCCTCGGTAATTTTCAAAATCAAATCTTTAGAGCTCCGTGCAAAAATGATTGTTGAAGGTTTTATGGTCGGGCTTCATAAAAGTCCTTACCACGGCTTCAGTGTTGAGTTTAGCGAACACCGTCCTTACATGCAAGGCGATCCAATTAAAAATTTGGATTGGAAAGTTTACGCAAAAAGCGAAAAATATGTTGTAAAACAATTTGAAGATGAAACAAATCTTATTGCTCACATTATTTTGGATGTAAGTAAATCGATGGATTATAAACATTCCGCTTCCGTTACAAAGCTTGAATATGCCGCCACACTTGCGGCAAGTATGACTTATTTAATGCTGAAACAACAAGATGCTGTTGGATTAACTCTCTATTCAGATAGAATTGAATCGTATTTACCGCCAAAAACCGGCAGGGTTTATATTAAAAAATTACTGATGCAAATTTCCAAAACACTTCCTTCCAACAAAACCGCCACTGCGGATTGCCTGGGACAAATTGCGGAAAAAGTTAAAAAGAGGGGACTGATAATTTTATTTTCCGATTTATTTGACGATGTTGATAAAGTTTTATTGTCGTTAAAAAAATTCCATGCTAAAAAAAATGAAGTTATAGTTTTTCAGATTTTAGATCCAATTGAGCGGAATTTTGATTTCGGTAAAGATGCAATTTTTATCGATAAAGAAACGGGAGAAGAATTATCAACCCAGCCATATCATATTCAACGTTCATATTCCGAAGCAATGATTGAGTACTTGGAAAAAATAAAAAGCGAATGTTTGAATAACGGAATTGATTATAATCTTGTTGAAACCAAGGATTCATTTGATAAAGCGTTGTTCAACTATTTTAAAAAAAGAAGAAAGATGAATTAGTTTACCGGCATTTAATATATGCACTCATCCTTTCGGCAATTCTATTAACCGTTTTTTTGTTACTTAAATATTTATTCCATCAATTCTTTAATTTCATTAAAATATTTTTCCATATATTTTTCCGCATCTTCCATTGTTTTTGCTTCTTCAATACATCTTAAAATTGGTTCCGTATTGGACTTTCTAAAGTGTACCCAATGATCTTCAAAATCTATTCTTACTCCGTCTTCGGTGTTAAGATTTTCGGATTTGTATTTATCGATTAATTTTCCAATGATTTCATCGGGATTATTATTCCCGACTTCAATTTTTTTCTTCAAAATAACATATTGCGGTAATGCATTTTTGAGTTCGGAAATCGTACCGCCGGATT
>JALSTI010000153.1 GCA_026983795.1 Melioribacteraceae bacterium | reverse complement strand
GGAAATATTGATTATCGTGATCGAACGATGCAGGTTTCCATGCAGTTGAGTTATGGCAGCTCTCACAATCGGTGCCAAATCCGGCGGAAGTATGCACAGGATCGTTCGTTGCATCGTAATCCGTTTTATGACAACCGTAGCAATCTTTTGGCGTGTTTTTATAATCGTTTTTATGACATGAATTACAATCATTCGCAATAGATGCGTGAGCTCCTTCTAAAACAAAATAATCGTTATGTACCGGGAACTGTGCCGGCTTCCAACCTGGATTAGTTGTATGGCATTGCTCGCAATTGTTGCTCAAATTTATACCGGAATGATCCGGATTAGTAGTTGACTGATAATCTTTATTATGACAAGCAGCGCAATCGGTTGGAGTATTAGCAAATCCGTTTGCATGACATTCCGAGCAATCCGTGTTTACATGTGCGCCGGTTAACGGGAATGCCGTTTTCGAATGGTCGATTGCTCCTTCTTTATTTCCGGTCGGATGACATGAATAACAATCAACACTGTTATACGAATATCCTTGAACACCCTGATGCTCTTCATCCATTTTAGATTGCGCATGTTCATGACAAGTCAAACATGAAAACACCATATAATCGCTTTGATTCGTATGGCAATCGGAACATGCATTCCATTCATTGTTGTGCTTACCGGAATATATCGGGAAATATTGATTATCGTGATCGAACGATGCAGGTTTCCATGCAGTTGAGTTATGGCAGCTCTCACAATCGGTGCCAAATCCGGCGGAAGTATGCACAGGATCATTCGTTGCATCGTAATTTGTTTTATGACAGCTATAGCAATCGGTCGGAGTATTTTTATATCCGTTAGTATGACATTTAGTGCAATTATTTTCAATGGCTTTATGCGCTCCTAACAATTCAAAAAATTGGTCATGTATTTTAAATTGAGCCGGTTTCCATCCTGGATTTATAGTATGGCATTGTTTACAATCTTGCGAAAAATTAGACGCTACATGGTTAGGATCCGTAGTTGAATTGTAATCTTGTTTATGACAAGTAAAACAATCCTGTGTTAACCCTCCAAAACCGCCCGTATTATGGCAATCGAAACAATTGCTTATATTATGCCCGCCTGTTAACGGGAAAAAATTATGAGCGAATTTTGCCATTGACCATTGTGGATCCGTAACCGAATGGCACTGTTCGCAGTCCGTTGAAAATTTTGCCGCTACATGATCGGGATTTTTAGCTGATTGGAAATCCGATATATGACAATCTTTACAATCAACTCCAATTTGTTCAAAAACCAAATTGTTTATGGATGTATGACATTGTTGACAATCTGCCGAAGCGTGCGCTCCAACAAGCGGGAACCGTCTTTCTTGATGAATTTGGTTTATATTATCTACCAGCCATGATTTGGAATTATGACATTGTTGACAATCTTTCCCCACACTGTTTTCATGCACATCGTTATGACAATTAAAACAATTGTTTTTAGTCGTCATAAAATCCAAAGATGAATGACAAGCTTGGCACTGTAAAGTTGCATGTTGACCGTTAAGTTCAAAACCGGTTTTTGCATGATCGAATTTTAATTTATGAATATCAACTTTCCATGTATTTGTCGTATGACAATCCGAGCAATTGTAATTAAAATTTGCTCCGTGAGGCGATGACTGGGCAAAGGTAATTACACTAGCGAATAACAGGATTACGAATGACAACTTATGCATCTCACATCCTCAATTTTGTATTGAATAAATTGAACTCCGTTCCTTTCTTTTAACCGATGGCATTGACTGCATGCTACTTTAACATGAGCGCCGTCCAGAATGAATCTTGTTTTATTATGATCAAATAATGCCGGTTTCCAATTATCGAAGGTATGGCATTTGGTACAAGTTTCAGATTTACCTGATGTAAACTGACCGTAGTGAACATCATTATGACATTGCGAACAATTACTATTTAAATCCGAGAAATGCTGTTCCGTTTTACCGCTCCCGTCTTTTTTGAAATGGCAACTTTTACAGTTAACTTTTTTATGAGCGCCTAATAAATCAAAACCGGTTGAATGATGATCGAACTTTACTGAATTCCAGCTTAAAGTTGAATGACAACTTTGGCATTTGTTTTCGTCAAAATATTTACCGCTTATTTTGGAACCGTGAACATTACTGTGGCAAGCAATACATTTATCTCCTTTAATTTTGAAATGCCATTTGTTTTCTTTCTTATGACAACTAAAACATGGAACTGCGATATGTGCGTTTTCCAATTTGAAATGAGTTTTGTCATGCATTTTTATTGTAAAGGTCGACGCTGAAAATCCTTTTTCAGAATGACAGTAAGAACAATCTCTTATTCCATTTTGATTTTTAAATTCACCGTTATGATAATCGCTGTGGCAATTATAACAAAACTGATATTTAGGTCTATAGCTAAGTCCGCCTTTATGACATGTTTCGCATTTCACTTTCCGGTGTTTCCCAATCAACGGGAAATTTGTTTTGCTATGATTAAAACCTTTCAAATTATTAACCTTTTTAAATGAAACCGTATTGTGACAACTGCTGCATTTTTTCCCGAACTTACCTTTATGCGGATCCTTATGGCAAGAATTACATGAACTAAACTTTACGTTCGTAAACTTTTGAAATTTCTTGCCGTTCTTATTTATTATTTTATGACATTTGTCACATTTTACTTTTTTATGCGAACCTGTCAACTTAAACTTTGCTTTATTATGGTTGAACTTAACTGCCGGTTTAAATTTCTCTTCATTATGACAATTTTCGCAATTTTTACCGAGTGTATTTTGATGTACATCCTCATGACAACTTGCACAATTTGTTTCAAGTCCTAAAAATGTTTTTTCTTTTTTCTTTAACTTTTTATTATTAATTAAATTTGGATTATGACATTTTTCACATTTAATAGTTTTATGTTTACCTTTCAGTACAAACCCGGATTTACTATGGTCGAATTTTTTCTCATCAAATCTTATTATTTGAAACTTTCTTCCGAAGTGTTCCCCGTGGCACTTCCAACAATTTTGATTTGACACTTCTTTACTTGCATGATATCCCTTTTTTAAATTAATCAATTCGGCAATTTCAGTATGGCATTTAAGGCATTTTGCATTTTCTACGTCTTTACCTAAAACATGGCAACTTGTACATTTACTCAATCCCTCCAAATTTGCGTGAGCTTTGGAAAGCTCGCCCGGTGATATTTGAGCATAAATATTAAAGTTTGCCAGAATACCTATCAATAAAATGAAAATCCTTAATGTTTTAATACCGCCTCTCCAAATTTCTTAGTTATTTTAATTCCAATTTTTTCTAAGAATTTATTTGGCAGTTCGCCGCCTATAAACACATAAACAAGATCGTTTTCAATTTCAGCTTCTGTTCCATTTTGAAATGTTAATACTACTTTTTTATCAAATATTTCCTTTACATTGGAATTAAATAATACATTGACCAATTTTAATTTTATCGCATCTTCTATTTTTTTAAAATTTTTAGGCTTTATTCTTTTAAATGAATCTCCAAGGTAAGATAATGTAACTTCATTCCCCTCTTCCGCTAAGAGCAATGCGGATTCTATAGCCGAATCCCCGCCGCCCACTACAAGAATTTTTTTATTATGAATTAGCTCGGGTTCCAGCAATTTATAATAAACTTTTTCTTTTCCTTCGCCCGGAACCCCTAATTTTCTTGGTGATCCTCGTCTTCCTATAGCCAAAAGTACTCTCTTCGCGGTATATTTATCCTGATTACTAATAACCTCAAAATAGTCTTGATGCTTAACTATTTCGTTAATTTTTTCATTCTCATTAATTGTTATCCTGTTTTTCTGCAATATTTCTGTCCATAAACTTATCAATTCCGATTTATTAGTCTCGTGAAGTTTGATTTTTCCGTAAAGAGGAATTTCCACCGGGGAAGTCATTACAACTTTGGAACGCGGGAACGAGAAAACCGTTCCGCCTATTGTTTCCTGTTCAATTGTTAAAAACTTAAGATTACGTTCGGCAGCTCTTAATGTTGCAGCTATTCCTGCCGGTCCAGCACCTATAATTATAAGATCGTATTTCGCAGAACCTTTATCATCAATAGATTTCATAATATTATCAACCGCCTTTTTACCTTGTTCTATAGCATTTTTTATTAAACCCATTCCTCCTAATTCTCCGGCTATGTAAATACCCTTTATATTAGTTTCGTAATCGGAACTGATATGCGGTAATTCCACGCCTCTTTTTTCAGTTCCCATCACCAAAGTAATGGCTTCAACCGGACAAGCATGAAAACATGCGCCATGACCTACACAATGGGAAGCGTTTATAGTACGCCCCTTTCCGTTAACTAATCCTAAAATATCCTTTTCGGGACATGCTACAACACAAGCGCCGCTGCCAATACAAATATCTTCATTAATAACCGGATGAAGTGAAACCGGTTCATGGAAGCCGAATTCCTCCGCTTTTTTAATTTTTTCTTTTGTTTTTTTAGATTGACTTGAATGCACTTTAAGATATGCATAGAGAACGGAAAGAATGAGGACAGCTACAATAAGATAGGTTAATGTATTTTCTAATATAACTTCCATACTTTTTCCCAAAATGAATAATAACAGCAATTAATATTTTTCTGTTATAAAAAAAGTATAAAAGTTTTCCAGAGCACCAATTTAGTTATTAATTATTCCCCCTGAAATAATCATTAATTAGGACATAATGTATTATATTAATAACCTTAAAACAAGTCAATTTTTGAGTACTTTGGGATTTAACTTTAATACTAATTTTGAACAGTAATTAATTGATTTGCCGAATCAATCTTATCCTAATTTCCGGAATTTGAAATTTAAGTCTGCTTTTACAAACCGGTAATATCTTAATCAAACTTTTATTATAACAGAAACCGGTTTTATATTCATCTTTTAGTTTTATATTCATCATTTATTAGTTTATAGTAACAAAACAAATGCCACTAATATTATCCCGAAAATATTCTAAAAACCTACATTTTGAATTGCTAACATGTTATAAAATAATACAATGTATCTTAATTTATAAATATATACTATTAATAATCGTCAAAAATCAATAAATGTTTAGAGTAAAAAAATAATTTTAGAGCTTTTCCAATGAATTTTTTGCCATACGGGCGGCGTTAGTGTTAGGATATTTTGATATAACACTTTGCCAAATTTTACGCGCTTCTTCTTTTTTGCCTTCTACGGCTTTCAAAACGCCCAAGTTATAATTAGCGGCTGAATTCTTAGGATTGATTTTTAAAATATTGTTTGTAACTTTTTCGGCTTCCGAAAACTTTTTTAATCCGAAATAAATTGAAGTGAGGTCTAAAAGAATATCGATTCGTTTTGGATCCTTTTGTAAAATCTTGTTGTAGTATATAATTGCTTTTTCCGGTTGATGTGCAGCAGCCATAAATTCAGCATATTCTTTAATCTTTAAAGTATCATTAGGATTATTTTTTACTGCTTCTTCCATTTTTTTCATTTTTTCAAAAACAGATTTTTTCACATTTGATTCGGAAGGCGCTGCAGACCCGGGCGCTGTTAATCCTTTGTGAATTGAATCTTGAGGCATAACTGTTCCATTCCGGTTTATATCTTCCGTTATTTTTGGGTTATTTGTATTTGTGTCATTGCTGTCAATCATTACAATTACCACAATCACAATAACAAACAATACTATATAAATTATAAAAGGTCTAATTTTCATATCTCCTCCTTAAAATATCCATTTATAACCGAAAGTTACCGTTACACCTATATGAACTAACATTATTATCAACATTACCAATGCAAACGGCAAATGTACTATATGCCAGTACTTGAATAAACTTTGAAAAACTCTCAAATAACTGATTCTATTACTTAATAACATCTTTTGTTTCGATATCTTTTTAATCTCATTTACTTTTCTCCTGGAAACGCCTGCATTTATCAAAGATTTTTTAATCATTCTTAAATTAGATTTTCGTCTGAAATAATCTTTTACCACAATAAACAAAATATTTTTTACCGACAATGAACCTTTGTATTTTTGATTCGCAAAATTTTCTATTTGTAAAAGAATATTTTCGTCCACATTATATTTTTCGCGTAAAGTTAAAGAATAATTATTGTTTATGTCATCCACTTCCCTTAAATCCAGTTCAACACCTTGAATGGTACGGGGAATGCGGACATAAATAAACCGGCCTATAATTCCGCTTAAAAATACTGCTACCATGCTCCAAAAACTGACCGAAACTATACCGCCGAATTTAAATGCCGTATGAAATAAGACCAGGATGGGTCCAAGTGTACAAAGGAAGATATGAAGTTCCAACCAATATTTCAATATCCCATATCTATGGAATGATTTCACCCTTTTACGAACCATATAAATAACTACACCAAGCAGCATCATAAATGATCCGATAATTCCCAATCCATGACCTATAAACCCGCTGGGTTTGAAATTATTATGAAGCGGAGAGAAAAATCTTTCTTCAAGAGGCAGCGTATAATAAGAATAACCGTAGTAAACAATTAATACCAGTGATAATAAAGTTACCGCAACAAATAACGATATATAAAGTTTGTGTTGAAATTTTGTCATAAACGGGATAGTCAGTATTAAATTGTAATATGATTGGGATCAAAGTTAAGAATATTATTTATAAAAAACAGTTAAATTTTGTTATCCTTTTTAATAAATTTGAAGCGAAGAACGAATAACACAAGTAGTATATTTGTTAGAATTTGTTATATTTTTTTATTGTAATTTTTCCTTAGGAGTATAAATATGACTCAACTCAAAAATCAAAATTTGTTATATATAAAAAACATGGTATGCCCGCGCTGCATAAAAGTCGTACGCGAAGAACTGCAAAAGCTAGGAATAGAAGTTAAAAGTATTGAATTGGGAGAGGTTCAAGTTGGGCAAGATATTTCCCAACTTAATTTGGATGAGATTAAAACCGTTTTGGAAAAAGAAGGATTTGAGCTAATCGAAGATTCAAGAGCGAAAATGATAGACCTGATTAAGACCGAAATTATCAGTATAATTCAAAAATATAAAGACGAGGATTTAGAAAAAATAAACTTTTCAATACACCTTAGTAAATTATTAAACAAGGACTATAATTACTTAAGCTCCCTTTTTTCTAAAATAGAAGGGATAACTATTGAGCACTATGTTATCTTGCAAAAAATAGAAAAGGCCAAAGAACTTCTTAAATACGGCGAATTGACATTAAGCGAAATTGCATACAGATTGGGTTACAGCTCCGTTCAACATCTTTCGCGTCAGTTCAAACAAGTATCCGGCTTAACTGCAAGTCAATTTAAAAATAACATATCAAATTTGCGCAAACCTTTGGATAAAATTAAATAATTATCGGCCTATTGTTTACCATCCAAAAATTATATAACATTTTCATAAAATAGTATAACAGATAATAAGCTATCAGGTATTATTTTTACTGCATCAAAAAAAAAGGAGAATTAAAATGACAAAAAAAGAATACAAAATTGAAGGTATGACTTGTCATCATTGCGTTAAAGCCGTTGAAATTGAGCTTGACGAGATTGGCGTTAACTCGCGTGAGGTTGAAATCGGCTCTGCAACAGTTGAGTATGATGAAAACAGGATTTCCGACGATCAAGTTGTTAAAGCAATTGAAGAAGCCGGCTATAAGGTAGTTGCTTAATCCTATTTATTTTATTTGTGAAGAATAACCACTAAAGAGGTTTAGATAATGAAATACAATTTACCGGTTGAAGGTATGACATGCGCAAGTTGCGTGGCAAGAGTAGAAAAATCATTAAAAAAAATAGAAGGGATAGATAATGTAACCGTAAATTTTGCGGCTGAAAAGGTATCGTTTGAAATAGACGATAATTTGGATTTGGAAATAGCCGCTAAAGCAATAGGTAAATACGGTTACACGTTACATACCGAAGAAGCGGTTAATGATGATAATAAACCCGATGAATCATCCGCTTCCGGTAAATTATTTGAAGAATACTATAACTCGTTAAAACACGATTTTCTTTTTGCCCTGATTCTTACGGTCCCCATCTTTGCCATTAGTATGCTAAGAGATTTTTCCTTTTTTCAAAATATTTGGCAATTATCACCGGACTATACAAATAAAATATTGCTGATTCTAACAACACCTATAATTTTTATTTCCGGAAAAAGATTTTATAAATCATTCTGGGCTAACCTAAAACATTTTTCGGCAAATATGGATACCCTTGTTGCCGTTGGAACCGGTACGGCATATTTGTACAGTGTTGTTGCAACGCTTTTCCCTAATTGGATTTCTAACGGTAATCTGATTCCTCATGTTTACTTTGATACGGCAGCTGTTATAATTTTATTGATTTTAATGGGAAAAGTATTAGAGACACGGGCAAAAAGTAAGACGAATACGGCAATAAAAAAATTACTTGAACTTAAACCTGATGAAGCTACCGTAATTGTTAACGGAATTGAAAAACGTGTGAAATTAAACGAATTAAGTGTTGGCACAATAGTGATTGTAAAACCCGGCGAAAAGATTCCCGCCGACGGTAAAATTACCGAAGGATATTCTATTGTTGACGAATCCATGCTCACAGGCGAAAGTATTCCCGTTGAAAAGAAAACAGGTTCGGAAGTTATAGGAGGAACAATAAACAAAAACGGCACTTTTACATTTGAAGTTACGGCTCTAGGAAATAATTCTGTATTAGGACAAATAATTAAATTAGTAGAAGAAGCTCAAGGCAGTAAAGCTCCTATACAAAAAATTGCAGACAAGGTAGCAGCTGTTTTTGTACCGGCTGTAATTGGTATTGCGGTAATAACATTTATCGCATGGATGGTATTTCCTCAAATTCCTTCTTTCAATGTTGCTCTCTTAAATTTTGTTGCTGTTATGATTATCGCTTGCCCTTGTGCAATGGGACTTGCAACCCCTACTGCAATTATGGTTGGAACCGGTTTGGGCGCTCAACACGGAATATTAATAAAAAACGGGGAGAGTCTTGAGAAAGCCCATAAAATAACTTCAATTGTATTGGATAAGACCGGAACAATTACGGAAGGGAAACCGGTTGTGACTGATATTAAAATAATCGATTTTGATGAGAATGAATTCTTCTCTATAACCGGCGCCGTAGAAAACCGTTCGGAACACCCTCTCGCCGAAGCCATTGTTAATTATGTAAAAAATAAAGGTGTTGCGTTTGGCAAAGTTGAATCCTTCCAAAACAAAGCCGGTTACGGTATAAACGCAATTGTCGATGGAAATGCGGTGGTAATTGGCAATAAAAAACTGATGGAAAATTATTCGTTAAAATCAAAGGAACTGGAAGATGAATATTTGAAATTAAGCACTGAAGGCAAATCAATTGTGTTAGTCGGAATAAACGGAAAGCTGACAGGAATTATAGGTATTGCCGACCCAATCAAGGATAGTTCGGTAAGCGCAGTATCCAAATTAAATGAAATGGGATTAAAAGTTTTTATGATTACGGGCGACAATCAAAAAACCGCGAAGGCAATTGCAGATAAAGTAGGAATTGAAAATTATTTCGCCGAAGTTCTTCCCGAAGAAAAAGCCGGTAAAGTAAAAGAGCTTCAGAAACAGGGTGAAATTGTTGCAATGGTAGGAGACGGTATTAACGACTCCCCCGCATTAGTTACTGCCGATCTCGGTATTGCAATTGGGACCGGGACAGATATCGCAATTGAATCCTCAGATATAACTTTGGTTAAAGGCGACTTGATTAGTGTTATTTCCGCAATTAATCTTTCTAAAAAGACAATCCGTACAATAAAACAAAACCTTTTCTGGGCATTTATTTATAATACAATCGGAATTCCATTTGCTGCATTAGGTTTTCTTAATCCTATGATCGGAGCGCTTGCAATGTCTATGAGTTCAGTTTCGGTAGTTAGCAATTCATTAAGATTGAAGAGAGCAAGTATTTAAAGCTTGAATTCATTACCAAAAATTCTAATCAAATTTTAATTCTGAAATATTTTTAATAATTTAATTCTTGAATGTAATTTTGTTAAAGTTAAATTTACATTTGGGATTTTATTTTTCCGGAAACGATTAATTTTTGCTTATAACTATTTTAATTCAAATGAATGAACATATAATTGCAAAAGGTCTTGAAATTTGGACTCTTCAAACGCTACTGGATATTTCTATTATTCTGGGAATGTTTGCCTTAGGATTTATAATTATACAGCAGTATTATAATTCGTTACAAAAATATTTAACACTGCGTGTATCAATTGAAATTTGGGAACTTCTAACGGTATTAATTACAGACCTTTTTCTGGCAATAACAGTAATAATAGGATTTTTAGTTTTAAATCCCGACATAATGGCTGATATCAAAGTTGCGGTTCCTTTTATTCCTTTAGCCACTGTTCTTTTTGCAGTCGGATTAGTGATTAGGCTATTTTATAACGGACATAAACCAAAAGATAAAAATTTCCGGTTTTCAACTTGGTTTATATTTGTCGCTAACCTTATTAACATAATTGGTTTTTCTTTTGTGATGGAAGCTCCGGGAAAAGAATATTTGAATGACCATCCGAGTAAATTTTGGACATTTATTGAAACTTATTTCAGATCAAATTCGCTGCCCCACGGAATTGAAATTGCCCAAATTTCATTCTACATATTTTACCCTATCTTAATACTAATTTTTGTAATCGGGTTTAGCCGCTTTATAAAAAGTTCCGGAACAAACCGGAAGAACGGATAAGCTGTGTGGAAATGGCAATTAATATTAAGTAATTGTACCGGCTGCGGAATTTGCAAGGATGTTTGTGAATTTCATGCAATAAAAATGTCGCCTAAAATGGCTTACCCGGAACCTATTCAAGGTAATTGTATAGGCTGCCTCATGTGTATAAACCAATGCCCTTTTGACGCAATTAAAGTTGAACAATTAAATGCGGATATAGTAGAAATACAGAAATAAGCTGCATATTATTTTCATTAATTACGATTGACATTATTCTCTTACTCAACTCCCATTGTTTTCTGTAATAAATTTAATCAAATATCCTTCTCATCCCACCACATTAAATCACCGAACTCTTTGTAATCCCTCCATTTCTCAATCTTCTGCAGAACGGATTTGTAAACATCTGCCTTTATAAAGTAATACAATGAAAATTCTTCCGGACCAATCTCGTTTCCATCATATTGATAATTTCCTTCACCGATAATATCATCCAATTCTTTTTTTATATCCGGCAAAAGTCCCTCGAAACCTGCCGAAATTAATCGTTCTAATATTTCTTCAGGTTCCAAATCATAATCCCGTTTAAAACCTATAAATTCCTCTCCGAGAAAGCTATGGTTTTGAATATCCGGACTAAAACTGAAACATTGATAAACAAAATCCTCACCGTTAATGTTTTTTATATACCATTGATTTGACATAACTATTATTTTAAGTAGAAATATTGTTTTAAAACTAAAACATTTAAATATACTTAAATTATATTATTTCCCCAATTATATTCATAAATTCAGTTTTACTTTTCCAAAGAAAGCAGTGGAAAAGATATCCCGGCTTTATAATACTGATAATCTACCTACTATTTTTATGGTTTTTATTATACATTTTGAACATATTATTATGTTTTAAATATTTTACCTTGTGTTTTGCTTGCTAATATAAAATTATCTAATGGAATAATAATGACAAAGTTTTTTTTGTTTTTCTGTTTATTCCTTTTTTCAAATCTGCTTTTTGCACAAAACAATCTTTTGGTTTTTGTAAAAGATTCAAAAACAAACTCTCCCCTAATCGGCGCTAATGTTTATTTCGATTCACTTAATACAGGCGGAGCGACGGATAAAAACGGTTTTGCAGAAATCAAAAGTATTCCAAACGGCGAATTTACTTTAACGGTTTCTTACATTGGATACGAAACCCAAAAGCTTGAATTGCAATTCCCGTTAAAAAATCCAAAGAAGATACTTACCGTTTTATTAAAACCGGAAGAAATAAAAAGCAAGCAAGTAATAGTTACATCAACACGGACAAACGGAGTTGTGGAAAATTCCCCGGTAAAAGTTGAGGTCCTCGGTCAAGAAGAAGCAAATGAAGAAGTAGCAATCCGTCCTGGCAATGTATCTAAACTTCTCGGAGAAACAAGCGGAGTTATTGTACAGCAGACCTCCGGTGTATCGGGTGTTGTAAGTTTCCGTTTAGAAGGATTGCCCGGAGCATACACGCAATTGCTTAAAGACGGTTTGCCTATGCTCAGTCAATTTTCTTCCGGATTAACTCTTCTCCAAATTCCTCCTTTGGATTTGCAACAAGTGGAAGTTGTAAAAGGAGCTTCATCTATTTTCTACGGCAACGGAGCTATAGCCGGTTTCGTGAATATTGTTACACGTAAACCTTCGGATAATCCGGAATTCGATTTGGTTTTGAATCAAACTCATAAAAAAGGGTCCGACATTAGTTCTTTTTATTCCCGCAAATTCGGTAAGCTGGGATTGACATTCCTAACTTCGTATTCAAGACAAAGTCCGTTTGACGTTAACGGAGATGGATTTACGGATATTCCAAAATTTTATCAAGGAACAATAAACCCAAAGTTATTCTTGGATATCGATAAAAATACAAAACTTGAATTCGGAATAAATGCGTTTTACGGTGACCGAAGCGGAGGTGATATTTCCGCAATCGAAAACGGACATGATTCACTTCATTCTTATATAGAAAGGAACAAATCAAACCGTTATA
>JALSTI010000152.1 GCA_026983795.1 Melioribacteraceae bacterium | reverse complement strand
CTTGAAGTCTGTTTGCCATAGCTTCGGCATAACAATTTTTGCATCCGGCGCTGACTTTTGTACAACCGGTTGTGGGGTTCCAAGTTTCTTCCGTCCATTCGATTTTGGTTTTGTTCATTTTATCACCTATTCAAATACAAACTTTACAATCTTTTTAGGATTATTTCCATGATGATATTTGTAGTCAAGATAAAAAGAGTTTTTTCTTGCCTCATTTCCATTTTCCAAATAAACTTTAAATTTAGGATTATCTTTCTGCCACTTTTTTAATATCTGATTTGTATGCTTTGGTAAGAACCCTTTTCTTAACCCAAAAATATATAAATCCGAATTTGTTTTAGTATTGTCCGATTGGATAAAGTTTTTTAATTCATTTGGATAATTAGATATTTCAATTTCTGTAAACAGTGCCCCTTGTTTCCAATCGCTTCTAAAACCTTTTCCTTGTTGTTCATCTATTTTCCATTTGGTTTCAAGCATTTTTTCAAATCCTAAGATATGTGACGTAAAAAAGAAAAGACAATAAATATTTTGAGAATCTCTTTCAATCGTAAAAGTATCTACAAGAATAGAACAGTTACTTAAAAATTTTTTAAAAGATTCTTTCAGTTGTAAAATAAATTCATCTGGTGAATTAACTTTACCTAGCATATGATTAAAAGCTATTAAAGGAGTAAGAAATTCTTGTAGCGGAATCCCACCCGGAAAATCATCGTTGCTCAAAGATTTTTTCATAAATCTATACATATGAGAGATTGGAAGAAATAAAATCAATTCAGTTTTCCCATTTTTTAGAATTTTTTTCAAATGTTTAGGCTTGACTTCTTTGTATCCATAAGGATCAATAAATATCAGGGCTCTTTCTTTAGCTGATAAAACATCAACTTCTTCGATTACTTTTTGATAAATTTCTGTATAATCTTTTCTTGTGTAAAAAACCTCAACGTTATTAGGAATATCTATCTTTGAACAGACTTGTTCAACTCTATCAATTTTATACTTATTTTCTTTTATCTCAGACTTACCTTTATCATTAAACCACACTTTCAAGTTGAGAAAAGTTCCTTTATTATAATTATAATGGTCACGAATCTTTTCCAATGCAATAATGGGACTGCCTTTGGAGCCATCAGCATAAATCCCTTCTCCGCACATTAAATCATAAATGCGAACTGTATCAACATAAGAAGTTCGACTAAGAATGTTAAGATATGTAGCTAAATAATTAGTATATAACTCTACTTTTGCTTTCGAATGATCCAACAGTACCAATTTTGCGTTAATTTTGCTTTTCACAACTTTATACCTCAACCCTGTTCAATCCGTTAAGCGCCGCAACGCGGTAGGCTTCCGCCATTGTGGGATAATTGAACGTCGTGTTCACAAAGTACATCAAATTATTACCTTCCCCTTTCTGCGACATTATTGCCTGACCGATGTGAATTATTTCCGAAGCGCTGTTGCCGAAGCAGTGAATGCCTAAGATTTCAAGCGTTTCACGATGGAAAAGTATTTTCAGCATTCCGGTTGTATGTCCCGTTATTTGAGCGCGTGCCAAATGTTTAAAGAATGCTCTTCCCACTTCGTAGGGAATTTTCTTTTCGGTAAGCTCTTTTTCGGTATGTCCTACCGAACTGATTTCCGGCAAAGTGTAAATTCCGGTGGGAATATATTCTACCAAATGATATTCCGATTTGCCGGTTACAATGTGGGATGCGGCAAAACGTCCTTGGTCGTACGAAGCGCTTGCCAGGCTTGGGAATCCTACAACATCTCCTACTGCATAAATATGCGGGACTGCAGTTTGGTGGTTTTCGTTTATTTCTATTGAGCCTTTGTAATTAATTTTAATTCCCAATTTTTCCAGGCCCATATTTGCCGAGTTACCCGTTCTGCCTTGTGCCCAAAACATATAATCGGTTCTAATTTTTTTATTCGATTTCAGATAAAGAGTTACTCCGTCGTCGTCCGGCACAACTTTTTCGTATTCTTCATTGTGGCGGATCAACACTCCGTTTTCGCTTAAATGATAAGCCAATGCATCGATGATTTCATCATCCAAAAAAGTTAATAAACGGGAACGTGAATTGATAAGATTGACTTTTGTCTTTAATCCTCTGAAAATAGAAGCATACTCGCAGCCTATTACTCCGGCGCCGTAAATGGTAATTGAGCGCGGATGTTCTTTAATATCAAGGATAGAATCGCTATCAACAATGCGGGGATGCGAAAAATCAATATCTTCCGGATGATAAGGATGTGAACCTGTGGCTATTACAAAATAATCTGCTTTGTATTTTTGTTTGCCTCCGTTAGTGAGCAAAACTTCCACAGTATGATCATCCAAAAATTTTGCATGCCCGTCAATCACGTCAACCCAATTACGCTCATAAAAACCGCTGCGTAATTTCATTTGCTGTTTAATTACGGATTCTGCCGTTGCCACCAAATCTTGAAAATGCACATTACCTATAATACCTCTTTCTTCAAGAGTTTCCGTTGCATGCCTAAGAGCTTTACTCGGAATTGTTCCCTGGTGTGTACAGCTTCCGCCAATATTAGCGAAGTAATCACAAATAGCTACTTTTTTACCGGATTTTACCGCTTTCATTGCAGCGCCTTCCCCGCCGGGTCCGCTGCCAATTACTATTACGTCATATTTTTCTTTGATCATTTTACCTCTTTATTCAAAATTAAACAAATAAATAACATATACAATTTGTTCGGATTTTCTTACTTCAATTTTAAATATCCCCCAACATCATCTACAATTATTTTTTCTTTTGCGGGAAAAGAATCAAATAATTTTTTCTGCTT
>JALSTI010000151.1 GCA_026983795.1 Melioribacteraceae bacterium | reverse complement strand
TGAGCAAGCCAATTTTGCCTGATACCATACAAATGGAGTAAATATTTTATTTCCTCTTGTGGTGTCAAATGATTTTTCCGTTTTCAAAAGGATTTTTAACTCTTAATATTAAAAATTACTAAATATATTTCAAATTGTAAATGATTTATAAGAATGGATGAAAATAAAAAGCCGGACAATTTTGCCCGGCTTATATAACTCAAAAAATCGATTTTGCTTATTTCAGCAGCATCATTTTTCTGGTAATAACGTTATTACCGGATTTGAGTCTGTAAATATATCTTCCACTGGCTAACCCGGAAGCGTTAAATTGAACAGAATGTACGCCGGCTCTGAGAACCTTATTATTAATAAGCACTTTTACTTCTTGTCCTAATATATCGTACAATCTTAAGTCAACATTAGCGTCCGAAGGCAATCCGAATCTAATAACGGTTGAAGGGTTAAACGGATTCGGATAGTTTTGATCGACGAAGAATTTAGAAGGAACAGGTTCGTCTTCCACTCCCACTAAAAGATTGTTAACCAAAGTTACGTCAAATGTATCAACGCTGGCTACCAAATCATCTTCGGCGCCTTTTGTAACTATTGTCCATTTTGCGTTTACCGTATCAGCATTACCCATGATACCCATTAATGTTGCAGCATCTAAAGAAAAGGTGGTATCTGTGGGGAATAAATCTCCAATAGTAGTATCTGGTAACATTAAAACTAATTGATATGATAAATCGTCGCCGTTTAGATCAATTGGTTTTGTCCAGGTAAAAGTGAAAGTATCGCTGGAATCGTTAACTGCCAAGGTGGAACTGTCTGCCGGTTCAACCAAGAAGAAATACGGCAATGGAGGGGCAGCAACACCTTGTTGAATATCTGCATAAAAACTCGGTGTAATTTGATACCCGTCGTTTGCAGGGTTACTATTAGTAAACTGGGTTGCAATACCAGTAACTGTAATCGGGTATGTTGGTTCGGCATTATCGTCCAAATCAGTTTCCTTATCAATTCTCATAGTTAGTGTATTGCCATAACCATTCCACATTGTTAAGTTCGCATTACTGCCTGCGGAAGGCCATGGATCGGAAGAGGCTGTTTTGGCAATTTTACTGATTGTTATAAGTTGACCCTCGTACATTTCCGGATTTGCAAGATAATCGTCAATAGTTAATGCTGTTGGTGGTACGGTAACATTAGAATCCAGAACCATAATATCATTTGCAGGATCGGCAACTTCTACCTCGTCTAATCCTCTAAATTGAGCTACAGTTCCTTTTGCAACAACAAAGTCGCCAACATTCAACGGGATACCGTTATTGAAATTGAACAACTGAACTCCGCCGGTTGCGTCTTGAATGAAATATTGCAAACCGCTGCCAAAGTTTGTAGAAGTTACAACTCCACTAACCGTAACGGAATCTCCCAATCTGTCCGGTATAAAATCGGAATTGGAATCTAAACGAATATTTGCTATTGATTCGGTTTTCATTACAAAATCCAAAACAGTTAATGGTACACGGTAAGGAGGCGTACCGGAATCGTTACCTTTCCAATCACTGGCGTAAAGAACTTCATCATTTCCATCATTGTTAACATCACCAACACCAATCAAACCCCATCTGCCGGCATCAAATCTGTCTTGATCTATAACAGAAGCATAATAGTTAGCCGGGTCTGTAATATCTCCGCCTTTATAAGAAAGTTGAATCATCATTCCGTTTACTTTAGCATTTCTGGTTCCAGAGATAAAATCCACGAAACCGTCACCATCAGTATCGCCTAATCCTCCGCCGTAAAATCTTCCTGATGTACCGATTAACTGTGCCGCATCGAATACAACATTGGTTGTAATACTGGCACCGTCAACTTGCAAAACATATATTTTATTATGGCCTGAAGTCCAACCGGCAACCATAATTTCTTTTGTTCCGTCGCCGTCAATATCTGCTACTTGAGCAGATTTCCATGAACCGCCGGGAACAGCACCGGGAACAACGGTGGTAGCCCATGTACCGTTATTATAAGTAACGGCAGTAACATCTCCGCTGGAATGGAAAAGATAAATTGTACTGTCAACAGTAACCATATCGTAAATTGTTCCGGCGCCGAAAGTAAAGGTTGTATCCGAAAGACCGGATTCATCAAGACTCCAGACTTCGCTGCTGTCTCCGTTATCCGGAATATCGGAAACCGAGATAACGCCGAATCTTCTATCACCACGTCTGCTGCCGAAAACCAACTCTTTTTTACCGTCATTATTGATATCGGTCAATTCCCATCGGAACGGACGGCATTGTTCTTTAACGCTTGAATCTGGAAGAATTGTCCATTTAGCATTAGGCAAGTAGTTACCGTTACCGTCGTCTATTCCCATAACGTCACTTCCATCGCCTTTAGATTCATAGACTAAAACTCTGTAAGGGTTATCGCCGGCTGCAAAATTGTTGACCGGACCCCAAATTAATTCCCATTTCCCGTCATTATCCCAGTCGCCATATGTAAATGCGGGCCAGGTATTTTGAGCTGTTAACGGAGCTTCGGCGCTCCAAACAGAATCCCAAGAAGTTCCGTTCCATTCGAATTTGTAAATTCTTGGAGTTGATTCAGCTCCACCCAGATCGTACATGTTATTTACAGCGTAAACTTCCGGGTTTCCGTCCCCATCCAGGTCAACGCCGGCAAGAACATTTCCGAAACCGGCATTTTCAATAGCAGGCACAGGAATTTCACCTGCTTTTTGAAATATTGCTTGCTGGGCAATAATAGAGCTTGTGAAAATAGTGATTACCGCCAAGGTTACGGCAATTTTAATTAACTTCATTTTACCTCCTGTAGTTAGATTAGTGAATATGTTATTAGTTTACTTTAGTAAAATCATTTTTTTACTAATTGTGTTTTTTCCGTTGGTTATTTTATAAATGTATGTCCCGGATGCCAACTTGGAAGCATCGAAAGAAACCTTATAAACGCCGCTTGCAAATGCAGCATTATCTATTAGTGTTGAAACTAATTCTCCGTTAATAGAATATACTCTTAAAGAAATATTTGAGCTTTCCGTAAGTGAAAATTGTATTGTTGTCGTTGGGTTAAACGGATTCGGATAATTTTGGCTGAGCTCGAACTTTGACGGAATTTGCGAATTGTCTTTTTCCACATCCGTAATAGTTAATTCAATTGTAGGCAGGGTAGATGAATATTTCCATTTATCAACCGTCCATGCATAATAGGATTGGGAATAAACATTTTTGTTGTTATCAAAATCAACAGAATAGACCGATGCGTATCCCGATGCTTTCCAGTTAATATAGGTATTATAAACACCGGTTACCGATTTATTCCACTCGGCTACGTTAATTGTATCCAATACCGACCCGTTATTTGGATCAACAATATAAATCCGTCCGTATTCGTATGCGGGGCCCATTTGAAAATCGGCATCATGTGCAATAAATAAAAGATTGTTCCCACGCATATATTTCATTCCCCAAGGTCCAACACTAACGTTAGAAGTATCGCTTGCAACAAAAGTAGTATCAACATTAAAATTAAAACCATTATAAAGTGAATAACCATTAACAGGATCGCCTATGTAGCAATAGACTTTTTTACTTAAATAATTGGAGACGTAAATAACGGTGCCATGCTCATTCACTGCAATACCGCGGGCAGATCCGGGTTCGGGTAATGTTATTTTCTGCAATGGAGTTCCAACGGCGCCGGAAGACCAAGCCGACTCATTATCAAAATTATCATAAATCAAAACAGCGCCCGGATTAGTAGAATCTCCTTCTTCAGTAACATAAACTTTCCCGTCATCGTCAACATCAATAGCCCAAATATCTTTATCACCGGTGGAAAGGTGAGCGGGATGCGACAAAACGGTATCAGCCGTAACATCAAAAGTTAAGATATAATGCTTGGGATCATTATTTGTAACATAAACCGTGCTGTCTTTTGCAGCTATTCCTTTTGTCCTTTCAAAATCAATTTGACTGAATCCTACAATCCATCTCGTTCGAAAATCTGTTGTTGCGGCTGTTCCGTAAGGATATGTCCCTAAACGTCCGCTGGTCGAATCGGCATTTTTATAACCAACTATGTAATACGCATTATTTGATTCCCTGCTGACTAACGCAACAAAGGAATTTTCTTTCAATACGGCAACGGCTAACGTACGTTGTCCCGTTCCGTTACCTGAAGCGTCTTCGGTAACATAGTCTATTGACCATTGACCATCAAAAACTTGCGCAAAGGTTTTGGAATTTTGAAATGTTAAGAGTGCAATCAAGGTAACAAATAAAAAGTAATGTTTTTTCCCCATAGTAGCTCCTGTGAAAGGTGAGAAATATTGTTTATTAAAATATGGATTTTTCTTGTAAAAAGTCAAGGAATCTGATTTATAGAATAAAATAATAAAATATGCTTTGCTAATCTGCTTATATAAATAATAGGGCACAAAAATATTTATACAATGCACTAATTTTAATAAATCAAAATTTAAATATATTTAGATTTAAATCGAAATGTTAAATCTCAAAACCATGTTTAATTGCTTGAAAAAATATAAAAATAATGTTCCTAATGTAAAATTAATTTTTATTAGCTGTTGTTTTTACATATTTTTTTAATATGGAATTTAAAAATTCGCTGCACACTTACAAATATATCTTAAAATTAGCTATTCCAGCTATTGCAGGTCTTTCCGCTCAAATGGTAGTATCACTGGTCGATACGGCAATGGTCGGCAGGTTACCTAATGCAAAATTTGAACTTGCGGCTATGGGTATTGGCGTTCTTGCTACTTGGGCAATTATAAGTTTCTTTTCCAGTCTTGCAACGGGAACGCATGTTTTGGTAGCACGCAAATACGGCTCCAACGATTATAAAGGCTGCACAAAAGTCTTGACAACCTCGCTTCAAATTTCATTTGCTGTTGGTATTGTTGTTTCTGCGGTTGGAATGTTAAGCGCTTATACTATTTCGAATTTTTTTGCGGCCGATCCAAAAGTCGGGGAGCTCGGCGGTAATTATTTGTTTTTCAGATTAATGGGTGTAGTGTTCTTCCTTTTAAGCGTTTCGTACAGGGGATTCTTTTTCGGAATTGGTAAAACCCGTATTTTTATGTACTCCGGTATTCTCGTTAATATTCTCAACATTATTTTTAATTATATCTTAATTTTTGGTGCTTTCGGAATTAAAGGTATGGGACTTGCAGGCGCAGGATTGGGTTCAACATTAGCGACTGTAGCCGATTCAATTTTTTATTTTTTAATCATTTCATCGACTAAATACAGACGGCGTTTTAATATTTTCAGAAATTTCAAATTCGATAAAAGTATTGCAAAAATAATTGCTAACTTGTCTTTGCCCGTTTCGTTACAAAATGTTTTTATACTGATTGCGTTTTTAAGTTTTGTAGCCATTACGGGTTTAATTGGCATAGAAGAGCAAGCGGCAAGTCAGGTGGTTGTTTCGTCGTTGTTTATAAGTATAATGCCCTGCTTTGGATTCGGGATAGCCGTTCAAACTTTGGTCGGTAATAGTTTAGGTGAAGGTAATATAAAAAAGGCAAGATTTTTAGGTTTTACAACCAGCAAACTTGCTACCGTATATACGGTAACAGTGGGAATTATATTTGTATTTTTTCCGCAAATAATTTTGTATTTAATAACAACCGACGAAACCGTTGCAAGAACCGCAATGCCGGCTATGAGGATTGCAGGATTCGGACAGATTTTTTATGCCGTGGGGGTGGTTTTAGCTAATGGTCTGCAAGCTGCCGGAGAAACTATGTTTGTAATGCTTGCCGATGTAATTATAAGTTGGGTGATTTTTATACCTCTGGCATATTTTTTAGGCGTTTATTTTAAGTTAGGTTTGATTGGCGTTTGGTCGGCAATTCCGTTTTACGTTATCCTCTATTCTGTAGTAATCTTCATAAAATTCAAATATGGAAATTGGAAAAAAATGGGAAGGTACCTATAATTTAGCGCTTAACTTATTGTAAAAATCTACGATTATAAATTTCCGGTTAAAGTTTTTAGTAATAAAAACTTGACAAACTTGTCCTAGACAAATATATTAAGGGTATGAAAAAAATAAATTTCACATTTCTTCTTATTTTCTTTCTGTTTCAGCTGGTAATTTTTGCAGGCGCATTCATTCAGTTTTTTCATGCTACCAGTAACGGTGATAATATAGTATTAACATGGCAAACCGGGGATGAATTAAACGTTAAAGAATTTATAGTTTTACGCGGTCCCGATAAAGATCACCTGTCAAAAATTGCCGAAATACCTGCCAAAGGTTCTAACTCGGAATATCAATTTGTAGACGAAAATGCTTATAAAATTGAAGGCTCGTTTTACGCTTACGGATTGGTTATTTTAGATGAAAACGGCAGCCGTTCCGAACCGATGTATGCTTTTGTTACGCATAACGGTGTTTCAAGCGTTAAGAGAACTTGGGGTAGCATTAAAGCCTTATTTAGATAATTCGCAAAACCGCTGTTTATACAATTCTTGAATTTCATTCTTTAAGTTTTTCTATCTTTGTACATGATAAAATTAAAAACTGATTTGTATTTGGCATCTAAATCTCCGCGTAGGAAAAAAATGTTGAGGCAATTGAACTTAAATTTCAAAACGGTTTCGGTGGATTTACGCGAAGAGATTTTGGACGGAGAACATCCGGTAAAAACCGTAAAGCGGCTCGCGCTTCAAAAATTGAATTTAGCCAAACGGAAAATTGAAAAGGGTATTATAATTACAGCGGATACAATTGTTGTACTAAATCATGAAATTATCGGTAAACCTGAAAATAAAAGTGATGCAATAAAAATTTTGAACCGTTTGAGCGGTAATAAACATCTCGTTTATACCGGCTTTGCAATTTTCAATTCATTAAACGGTAAACTTATTGTGGATTATGAAAAAACTATCGTAAAATTCAGAAAACTTTTTGAAAAGGAAATTAAAGATTATGTAAAAACCGGCAGCCCAATGGATAAAGCCGGAGCTTACGGTATACAAGATGATTTTGGAGCTGTGTTTGTGGAAAAAATTAACGGCTGTTATTACAACGTAATGGGTTTACCGTTGGCAAAATTATATATAAACTTACTGTCTATAACCTGACTTGTCAAAGCTTAAAAAAAATATAATCACATATATTGTTATTACCGCCGTTATTTATCTGGGACTTTCGCTTTACGCCGATTTTAATCTTGTTCTTAAAACATTGGAAAAATTTAATTGGATTTTGTTGCCGGCGCTATTTTCCCTTTCTTTGATGAATTATTTTTTTAGATTCCTTAAATGGGATTACTATTTAAATTTATTAGATTTGCCTCTTGACAAACTGGATTCATTCGGAATTTTTATGTCGGGATTGGTAATGAGTTTAACTCCCGGGAAATTCGGTGAATTTATTAAAGCATATTTTACTAATCAAATTGCCGGTTACAAAATGAGTAAAACCATACCCATTATTTTTGCCGAACGTATAACGGATTTTATTTCATTATTGTTCTTGGCTTTAATTGGCGTTTATATTTACGGTTACGGCGAAGTTATAATGTTAGGTACTTCGGTCTTCTTTCTGGCAATAATTTTTGTAATTACGCAAAAAAAAATTGCTTTGTACATAATCGATTTATTGAGTAGAATAAAATTTCTTGAAAAGCACTTATCCAAAATACACGATGCGTACGAAAGTTCATATAAAATGCTGCTACCCAAACCTCTTATTAAAATGATTTTTTTAAGTCTGATTGCATGGTTTTTTGAATGTTTTGGATTTTATTTAATTCTAAGTAATTTTAGTAATCAAATTTCGATATTTTGGTCGACTTTTGTTTATGCGTTCTCAATTATCGTCGGAGCAATTACAATGCTGCCGGCTGGTGTTGGAATTACGGAAGGATCATTAACTTTTATGCTAATTGAGAAAGGTTTGACCAAAGATATTGCGGTTGTTAGTACTTTTATAATTCGAATGGTTACATTGTGGTTTGCGATATTGGTGGGTATAATATCGCTGATGTTGTTTCAAAAAAGATATGGCAAAAAAGTTTCAATCAATCTAAATCAAGGAGAGTAAAATGGCTAAGTTTAAGAAAATTAAAGTTCCTAAAGAAGGTCAAAAAATTACAGTTGTAAAAAACAAATTAACGGTACCGGATGATCCGATCATTCCTTTTATTGAAGGGGACGGTATAGGACCTGACATTTGGCGGGCTACTAAGATGGTATTGGATGCCTCGGTTGATAAAGCTTATAAAGGAAAGAAAAAGATAGTCTGGATGGAAATTTTTGCAGGCGAAAAAGCCGTTAAGGTTTACGGAAAAAATAAATGGCTTCCGAATGAAACGGTAGATGCAATACGCGAATATGTTGTTGCATTAAAAGGTCCTTTAACAACTCCCATAGGTGGTGGAATAAGAAGTTTAAATGTTGCACTGCGTCAAAAACTTGATTTATTTGCGTGCGTTAGACCTGTAAAATATTATGCGGGAACTCCAAGCCCCGTAAAACGTCCGCAGGATTTGGACATTGTAATATTCAGAGAAAATACCGAAGACGTTTACGCCGGTATTGAGTTTAAAGCAAGAACCAAAGCAGCCAATGAGATAATTGAATTTATTAATAAAGGATATAAAAAGAATATTCGCGAAAAATCCGGTATTGGTATAAAACCAATAAGTAAATTCGGCTCAATGAGATTAGTGAAAAAAGCAATTGAATATGCAATTGAAAATAACAGAAAAAGCGTAACCCTTGTGCATAAAGGAAATATTATGAAGTTTACCGAAGGAGCTTTTAAAGAATGGGGCTACGAAGTTGCACTCAAAGAGTTTAGGGATTATATTATTACGGAAGATGAATTGTGGGATCAGGTAAAAGGACCCGACGGCGTTACGCCAATGACAAAACCCGGAGCATTTAAAAAATTAAGAGGCGGGAAACCTGCAGGCAATCCTGGTAGTAGAATAGTTGTAAAAGACAGGATTGCTGATCAAATGTTTCAACAATTGTTATTAAGACCAAGCGAATACGATGTGGTTGCCACACCCAACTTGAACGGAGATTATCTCTCAGATGCCGCAGCGGCTCAGGTAGGCGGTTTAGGAATGGCACCGGGTTCTAATATCAGTTACTTTACCGGGTTATTCGAAGCGACTCACGGTACAGCTCCCAAATATGCGGGAATGGATAAAGTAAATCCCGGTTCACTTATTTTATCGGGTGTAATGATGCTTCGATATCTCGGATGGAAAGAAGCTGCTGATAAAATTGAAAATTCTATCAAAAAAACTATTAGGTCTAAAGTTGTTACGTATGATTTAGCGCGACAAATGAAAGGCGCTAAAAAAGTTAAATGTTCGCAGTTTGCTAAAGAAATTGTAAAGAATATGAAATAATCTTGATTTTAGTCAAGTCTGTTGTTATTATTAAAAAACAACTTAATCAAATTTAGGAGGTCGTTATGCAAGAAGATAATGGAGTAGGAAAAGGACTGATTGTAGGTTTCCTTACGGGAACTATCGTTGGTTCTATAATAGCTTTGCTCTATGCTCCCAAAACCGGTAAAGAACTGAGGGGAGATCTAAGAAATAAATCGGGCGATTTTTTTGAAGATGCCGAAAATTACATCGAGCAAGCAAAAGGCAGAGCAAATGAATTAATAAATGACGGTAAGAAAAAATCCGAAAAACTGGTTTCGGATGCTAAAGAAAAAGTAGATGCACTTTTGGAAGAAGCCGAGAAAATATTGAAAGAGGCTAAAGAAAAAACAGTTTCATCATTAGATACAAGTAAATCTAAAATAGAAAAGGAAACTGATAAACTTAAAAGTGCAATAAAAGCCGGAGTCGATACTTATAAATCAACTAAAGAGAGCGCATAATTTATAATGACGATTATCGATATTCTTACAATTATTTTAATTATTGTTTCTATTGCAGTTGGAATTTATTTAATTGTTTCTCTAAAAAATATCAATAGAACTTTAAGTGAAATTGAAAAAAACATTAATCAATTAACTCAAAAGTCTAATCCAATTGTTGATAACGTTCAAGTTATAACTGACAAGGTCGTTAAAATAGTAGATCAAGCTGAAAAACAAGTTGAAAACGTCAGTTATTCAATCGAAAATGTTAGAGAAACAATTTCAAAGCTATCCCTTAAAAACGTAAAATTAAAAGCAGGAAATCCTGTGCAAGAATTAGTAAATAATGCTCATGCATTATCCAAAGGGATAGCTGCATTCTGGTATAAATTCAAGAGTTAATTTTGTAAACACTTTTGCGGAGGAATTTTGAAAGAATTTGTTGCTGATCAAATTAAAAATGTTGCTTTAATCGGTCATGGTGGTAGTGGTAAAACTTCTCTTTCTGAAGTTATGCTTTATACGGCAGGTGAAATTAACAGAATCGGAAAAGTTGAAGAAGGAAATACTACATCGGATTTTACACCTAACGAAATCGAAAGACAAATTTCCATATCTTCTACGGTACTTCATGTAGAATGGAATAATAGTAAAATTAATATTTTGGATACTCCCGGTTATACTGATTTTCTGGGACATGTAAAAAGCAGTTTGCACGTTTCCGACACCGCTTTGGCAGTAGTTAAAGCTGCCG
>JALSTI010000150.1 GCA_026983795.1 Melioribacteraceae bacterium | reverse complement strand
AGCAACTTGGGAATTTGTAAAGGAATTAAATTTGCCTGCCGGTATTTTGATAAACAAAATTGATAACGAACACTCTAAATTTGATGAAACCGTTAAGATGTGTAAAGATAGATTAAGTCCCGATGCTACTATAATCAGTTTTCCTACAAATCAAGGCGTTGGATTTAATACTATTGTTGATATTATAAAAATGAAAGCACTTAGCTTTGAAAGCGGTGATCCGAGAAAACCTAATATTATTGATATTCCCGGAGATCAAAAAGAAAAAGCAGAAACGTTAAGAAAGGAATTAATAGAAAAAGTAGCCGAGTCTTCCGAAGAGCTGATGGAGAAATTTTTTGAGAACGAAAATCTTAATGAAGATGATCTAAAAGTCGGTTTGAAAAATGCAATTGTAGAGGGTAGTCTTGTTCCCGTTTTCGCCGTTTCCGCCGAAAAAGCAGCCGGATTGAATAATTTCCTCGATTTTGTGGTAGATTATTTGCCTTCCCCAAAAGACAGGGAAGCTCCCGAAGCTACATTAGCCGGTAAAGATCAAAAAGTAAAAATACCGTGCGACGAAAACGCCGAACCGGTATTGCAAGTTTTTAAATCAATGTCCGAGCAACACGTTGGCGAACTTTCTATCTTTAAACTTTATTCGGGTCAACTTACTCCGGGTATTGATTTATTAAACGTAAAAAATAATAAGACCGAGCGATTGGGGCAATTATACGTTCTAAACGGAAAAAACAGAAAAGAAGTTAGTAAACTAAATGCCGGAGATATTGGAGCGGTTGTTAAATTGAAAGACACTCATACAGGCGATACATTATCGTCTAAAAGTTTTGCTGTTCAATTACCTCCGATAGTTTTTCCCGAACCTGTTATTAGAGGCGCAATTGTTCCCAAGGCTAAGGGCGACGAGGATAAAATTTCGTCGGGACTCCATGCAATTCACGAAGAAGATCCGACTCTTTCGGTTAAATTTGATCCCGAATTAAAACAAACAATAGTTTCGGGGCAAGGTGAACTGCAGCTTGCACTTGCAGTTAAATTGTTAAAGGACAGATATCACGTGGAAGTTGATATGGTTGAACCGAGAATTCCGTATCGCGAAACCATAAAAGGAGTTGCGGAAAGCGCCGAATATAAACATAAAAAACAATCCGGCGGCCGGGGGCAATTTGCTCATGTATTCTTAAAATTAGAACCGTTACCGCGGGGAACAGGATTTGAATTTGTAAATGCTATTGTTGGCGGTGTTGTTCCGGGTAGATTTATTCCTGCTGTTGAAAAGGGAATTAAAGAAATTATGGAAAAGGGAATTTTAACCGGAAGCAAAGTTATTGATGTTAAAGCTACACTTTTCGACGGTAAATTCCATGCCGTAGATTCAGATGAAATTTCTTTCAAAATTGCCGCGGCTCAAGCTTTCAAAAAAGGATTTTTGGAAGCTAAACCGATTATTCTCGAACCTATTTACGATGTTACAGTTAAAGTGCCCGAAGAATTTATGGGCGACGTAATGGGAGATATTTCAAGTAGAAGAGGAAAAATTTCCGGAATGGATAGCGAAGGTCCTTTCCAAATTATTAAAGCTAAAATTCCTTTGGCCGAGTTGTATAAATACTCTACTCACCTTAGAAGTTTAACTTCCGGAAGGGGAATTCATTTCAGAAAATTTTCCCACTACGAAATGGTTCCTAAAGATATCGAAAATAAGATAATCGAAGAATATAAAAAGGCAAAAGAAGAAGAGTAATTGTAAAAGTATAATTTATTAATGAGGCGGACATAACTTCCGCCTTTTTTGATATTGAGGAAATTATGGAAAAATTATGGTCTCCGTGGCGTTCGAATTATATTGAATCTTTTAAACATAAATCGGATAAAGAAGAATGCGTTTTTTGCGAAGCTTTAAAATCCGATATTTCGGATGATAAAAGTCTGGTCCTTTATAAAGGCGATAAAGCTTTTATTATGCTAAATTTGTTCCCGTACAATAACGGTCACACTATGATTATTCCTAATAAACATACCTCGGATCCCGTTAATCTTTCAGAAGAAGAATTAAAGGAAATAATGTTTCTGAATAATCTTGCAATTAAAGCAATGAGCAAAGTAATGAAGCCGCACGGTTTTAATTTCGGCGCAAATTTCGGTAAGGCTGCCGGCGCGGGAATTCACGAACATATCCACTTTCATCTTGTTCCAAGATGGAGCGGCGATACTAACTTTATGCCCGTCCTTGGTGAAGTAAAGGTTATATCGCAAGATTTATTGGAAACAAAACAAAATTTAATATCCGCAATTAATGAAATTTTAAATGATAAAATT
>JALSTI010000149.1 GCA_026983795.1 Melioribacteraceae bacterium | reverse complement strand
GAGTTGACAGAATGCTAACGCAAATGATAGAAGCCAATAAATTCAAGGGTTTGAAAGGTATTGCCCTTGGAGTATTTAAAAATTGTGAAGTAAAAAAAGATGATCCTTCATTTAAAACATCATTTATATTGAAAGAAGTTTTACAAGACCGTCTATACGGATTAGGTATTCCGGTAATTTACGGTTTGTCATTCGGACATATTGAAAATAAGTTTACACTTCCGTTCGGAGTTAAAGCCAGGTTGGATGTCGGAAATCGAATTCTAAGTTTAACAGAAACCGCTGTAAAATAACACCGGTTGAAATATGTTCAATTGAGGATAAAATTTAAAAATGTTTGCCGAAGTTGTATTCCCTTTACCGTTTAGAAATTCTTTTTCTTATGCCATTCCAAATGAGCTGGAGAGTTTTGTTAAGGTTGGTGTTCGTGTCGTCGTTCCTTTTGGTAAAAGAACGTTAACCGGATATGTTATTGGTATTGAAGAAGAAGCCAAAGTTGAAAAGGGAATAAAAAAAATAAAAGATGTTTTAGACGATTTTCCCATTTTTACAAAGGAATCGTTAAAGTTTTACCGGTGGATTTCCGAATATTATTTAAGCTCGTTGGGTGAAGCAATTAAAAATTCCATTCCATACGGCTTGGAAGTGGAATCCAAAAAAGTTGTTGTTTCCGATCCGGAAATTTGTAAACAATTATTTGCGAAAGAAAAAAATAAAAATTCTACTAAAGCAAAGTTGTTAGAATTGCTTTCCCAAAAAAACACATATAAAATTTCTCAACTTCAAAAAGCCGTTAGAAAAAAATCAATTCATTCACAATTAAAAACTCTTTCAAAAATCGGGGCGGTTACGGTACTAAACCAAATAGAAGAACCGAAAGTTAGAATTAAAAAAGTTAAATATTTAAGATTAGCTAAAAATATAGATGAAATTTATGCTGCAATTCCCGAACTTGAATTTCGCGCACCGAAACAAGTTGTAATACTTTTGGAATTATTATCTGCCAAAGAGGAATTACGCTTAAGCTCACTTCTCAAAAAAACTAATTCCCATCAAGCTACAGTAAATGCGCTTTTAAAAAAAGGATTGATTGAAGTTTTCGATAAAGAAGTTGAAAGGGTTTACCGGGAAACTTACACGGAACAAATTAAAAATTTTGAATTAACCGATCAGCAAAAAGTTATTATCGATGAAGTGGGTGAGTCCGTTAATAATAATGAATTCAAGGCGTATTTGTTGCATGGAATTACCGGAAGCGGTAAGACACAAGTGTATATTGAATTAGCAAAGAAAATAATAGGGAAAGGAAAATCAGCATTAATTCTTGTGCCGGAAATTTCCTTAACTCCTCAAATCACTTCCAGGTTTTACAACCATTTCAAAGATGCGGTAACGGTAATGCACAGCCGGATGTCTCTTGGCGAAAAGTATGATTCGTGGCGCGGGATTATTGCCGGTAAATACAAAGTTGTAATCGGACCTCGCTCTGCATTATTCGCACCGTTGGAAAATATTGGTCTGATTGTTGTTGATGAAGAACATGATCAAAGTTATAAACAATATGATATGGTTCCGAAATACCATGCAAGAGACGCCGCGGTTATTAAAGCACAAATGAGTTCGTGTCCCGTTATCCTTGGTTCCGCTACGCCTTCGGTAGAAAGTATGTACAATTCCAAAATAGGGAAATATAGATTGCTGGAATTAAAAGAGCGTGTGGATAACGCCAAGTTGCCTGTCATCCGTCTTGTTGATATAACGATTGAACATAAAAGAAAAAGGATGCAAGGTGTTTTTTCGCAAACACTTTTAGAAGAAATTAAAAAACGGATCGAAAAAAAAGAAGCCGTAATAATTCTGCAAAACAGAAGGGGATTTGCTACTCAAGTTTACTGCGAAGATTGCGGGCATATTGAAATGTGCGAGAATTGTGACGTTTCAATGGTTTACCATATAAATAAAAATTTATTAAAATGTCATTATTGCGGAAATACCCGGCCTGTACCGCGTGCTTGTCCGGTTTGCGGATCGTTGGATATTAAGTTTTTCGGTACCGGCACTCAACGGGTAGAAGACGAACTTGAATATTTTTTCCCGAAAATTAAAACCGCACGCATCGATTCGGATACTTTGGACAGAAAAGGTAAACTCGGTTTGATATTAAACAGTTTCCGTAAAGGTGAAATTGATGTATTGCTCGGAACGCAAATAGTTTCGAAAGGAATGGATTTTTCCAATGTGACTTTGGTCGGAGTAATTTCTGCGGAAACAACTTTGTGGCTTCCGGATTTTAGAGCCGATGAAAGAACTTTTCAACTTCTTACTCAAGTTTCGGGTAGAGCAGGCAGAAGCAGCACCGAAGGCGAAGTTGTAATTCAAACCCAAAACAGTAAACATTTTGTGTTGCAAAAAGTATTGTTTAATGATTACAAAGGATTTTACGAACGCGAAATTCTTTTACGAAAGCAAAATAATTATCCGCCGTTTTCACGTTTGGGTTTGGTAGAAACTAAAGACGAGTACGAAAAAAAAGCACGCGGAGCTGTTGGCGATTTTTATAATTATCTGAAAAAGTATTCCAAATATTTAATTATTGCACCTCCAAACGAAGCGATAATTTCTAAAATTAAAGGTCATTTCAGATTTCATATTTTAATTAAAAGTTTAAAGACGCAAGACCCCGGCGGTAAAATTTTACGTAAGGCATTGTTGGAATCTTATGTTGAGTTTAAACAGAGTTCAAGATTTAGAGACGTAAAATTAATTATTGATGTTGATCCGCAAAGTATTATATAGATGCACCAATTTATGTTTAAACGCAAATATAATATTAAACATCCGTCCGGGTACAATATTCCAAAACCATGTTCAGCAAGTTGCTTTCTTTTTCCCAATACATCAAAAGCAGAATGAAATTTAAAAACCAAAGTTTTTTAAGAACGGAAATGCTTTTCCTAATAAAAAGAATAATAAACTAACTCCTAACCAAAGTCCGAAGATCATACCAAAATATTTGCCGGTGGATTTAGACTTAAACATTTTTGCAAAACCTATACTTACAACCGCATAAAACCAGATAGAAAAGATATCGAGTTTCCCTAAAAACCAACCTACAATGCTTGCTTTGTCAAAGTCTATAAACGAAAGCAAACTTGTATCTCTAAAAGGTTTATTTAATGATAATGATAGAATCAAGATTACTATTGTTTGAATTGCAAGAATATAATACGGCAAACCGTAGGCTACCATCGCATGCGAATATGTCCCGTCTCCTTTAAGCGCAAATTTTACAAATATATAATAAACCCCTGCTATAATAAAGAAAAGAATAAAAATAGTAAAAAGCGGACCAATAACACGGAAGACCGGGTTTCCCATTCCTTGTTCCATATTTGTTCTTATTTTGTCTATTTGTTCGTCGGCTTGTTCTTGAGTCATTTTGCCGCTTTCAACCGCAGATTGAAAATTTTCTTCGATGCGTTGCATTTGTTTTTCCATTATTTCACTTTTAATAACCGGATTGCTCATAATTACAAAGCTTGAAACAATTGCAACTATTATTAATAAAGTTACCGGAATAAACCAATCGACCCACTTTGGCGGAAATTTTGACGTTTGTTCGAATGTAGTTGCCGGTTCGGTAAATACGCCAACTAACTTATCGGTATGCGATAATTCATGTTCTTCAGAAGGTTGCAAATTTTGGTTTTCTTGAAAATCATCCATAAATATTCTCCTAAAATTGTTAGATAGTATGGAAAAACAAACTCGTTAAAATAATATTTTAATTTACCAATATGAATTTTTATCTGCTTGAATAAAGACGTATCATTCCTAAAATAGTTCTATTGTGTTTTAAAAATTATTAGTCCTACCAACCCTTGAATAATTACCAAACTTAAGATTGTAAGGATCATCCAATAATCGCCTATTCTAATATTATTAATCACAAAATTTGATAGCTCATGAATTAAAACTATCATCAATATTGAAACTCCGAGTGTGATATTTCCGATTTTATAAAACAGCTGCTGTTCACGCTCGTCTAATTTCGGGAATTTCTTTATTCTCATAATTACCGGAAGTAAAGCAAAGAGTGAAATTAGAGCAACCCCTTTATCTCCTAAAACAAAAATACCGGCAATACAAATGAGTCCGGTAATTACTTGAAAATAAAATCTGAAAATCATTTTAATTATCCTCCTCGCTTAATTGAAAAATATCTTCAACGCGGCAATTGAAAAATCTTGCTATTTTCAACGCCAGTTTTATGGAAGGATTAAACTTCCCGTTTTCAATAGCATTTATTGTTTGCCTTGAAACTTGAAGCTCACGCGCAAGATCATCTTGTGTAATTTCTCCGTTTTCAAATCTTTTTTTCTTTAATTCGTTTTTTACATCCATTTATTACTTCTTTTTTATTGAAATTTGCTTTATGCAAAAGTAAAGAAAACTTTACATTATGTCAAGTATTATTTACATAAGATCAGATTAAATTTTTCTCCGGTATTCTAAAAAATATTCTACTTGCCAAACAAAATTCTAAAAAGTAAGTTTTGATATGATATTAAGGAGAAAATGTTATGAAAACTATAATTGAACCGTTTAAAATCAAATCGGTTGAACCCATAAAGTTTACAACCCGTGAACAAAGGGAAGAAATATTAAAAGAAGCCGGTTATAATCCTTTTATGATAAAGGCTGAAGATGTTTTAATTGATTTACTTACCGATAGCGGAACATCGGCAATGAGCGCAAGACAATGGGCTGGAATAATGGACGGCGACGAATCGTATGCCGGCTCAAAAAGTTTTTTCAGATTTGAGTCGACAGTAAAAAAGATTACTGGGCATAAATATATTATTCCAACACATCAAGGCAGGGCAGCCGAGAAAATTTTATTTTCAATCGTCGGCGGAAAAGGGAAGTACATTCCAAACAATACTCATTTCGATACGACACGTGCAAACATTGAATTTACAGGAGCCGAAGCTGTTGATTTACTAAACGAAACTGGTAAACATCCCGAAATTCGTGCGGATTTTAAAGGTAATATGGACGTTGAAGCGCTTGATGAATTTATTGCAAAAGTCGGTAAAGAAAACGTCCCCTTGGTAATGATTACAATTACCAATAACTCCGGAGGCGGTCAGCCTGTCTCTATGAAAAATATTCGCGATGTTAAAGAAGTCTGTAAAAAATATGATATTCCGCTTTTCCTTGATGCATGCCGGTTTGCCGAGAACGCTTACTTCATTAAAAAAAGGGAAAAAGGTTACGAAAACAAACCGGTTTTAGAAATTGCTCAAGAAATATTTTCTTATGCCGACGGTGCAACAATGAGCGCTAAAAAAGATGCTCTTGTAAATATTGGCGGTTTCCTTTCTATGAACGATGAAAATCTTGCAATGCAATGCAGAAATCTTTTAATTGTTACCGAAGGTTTTCCTACTTACGGCGGACTTGCAGGAAGGGATTTGGAAGCGGTTGCACAAGGATTGGAAGAAGTACTTAACGAACATTACCTTCAATACCGTATACGAAGTACGGAATACTTTGGTGAAAAATTAATTTCTGCCGGTATTCCTATAATTGAACCGCCCGGCGGTCACGCTATTTATATCGATGCAAAAAGGTTTTTGCCTCACATTCCGCCTCACCAATATCCTGGTCAGTCAATTGTTTGCGAGCTTTATTTGGACGGTGGTGTTCGCGCTGTTGAAATTGGCAGCGTTATGTTTGGAAAATATGATAAAGACGGTAAGTTAATTCCTCCGCCAATGGAGTTGGTCAGACTTGCAATACCAAGAAGGGTTTATACGCAAAGTCACATAGATTACGTAGCTGAAGTAGTTATTGAGGCATATAAAAACAGGGAAAAATTAAAAGGCTATAAAATAACTTATGAAGCTCCTATGCTACGACATTTTACAGCCAGATTTGAACAGATTTAATTGTTGAATAACTATGAACTTTGAGAAAAAATATTCTTTTTCAGACGGCAATCAGATTTGGAGAATTTTAATTTCCGATTCCGGTAAAATGATTATTGAAACAAGAGATACGGAAAAAAAAGAAGTCTTTTTCAAATGTATAAATTTGTATACGGGAGATGTAATTCTAAATAAGATAGATTTAGACGAAAAATTCTGGATCGGAATCGAAAAAATTTATAAAGATGTAATTTTCTTTCACAAATTTACCAAACCGGATATGCCGGGACATCGCGAAATTATTGCCTTCGATATTAATTCCCAAAAAATAATCTGGCGTTCCAACGAATATACATTCCTCTTTATTTACAATGATTTGGTTTATGTTTTGAAAGAAAAAATAGAAGGGAACAAATATTATGCTTTGGAATATAATTCCGGTGAAATAATTGATGAAATAAATCCCGAAATAACCGATCTAAACTATTTGAGAAATTTGGCTGAAGACAATATTAGTTACGACGATTATATCTTTACGGAAAAATATGTCGAAGATTCATGCGAAGACAGTATTGTTAAAAATTTAATTAAAAATGAGACTGAAGGACTTGACATTGTTGGCGATATTGAATATACTAAATTTAATAAGTATTTATTATTCAACTTTCATTCAAAAGTATTGGAAAACAGTTTGGTAAATAAGTTCTTTGTAAAAAATTTGGAAACAGGCGAGGAGTTATTCTCAGATATTTTGAATTCTAATACCAATGCATTTGCTCCCGACTCTTTTTTCTGTTATAAAGCACATGTAATTGTTCTGAAAGAAAAAAAGGAAGTTATAGTTTACAAATTAAATTAATCTTCGAAAGAGTTAAAAAATGAAGCACTCAATTGAAGAAAGAAAAATTCTGCTTAATGCCGCGCGCAAATCGATTGAATCTATCTTTACTAACGAATCTGTACCTCAAATTGATTATGAAAAATACCCGGAATTGCAAAAACGCTTGGGAGCGTTTGTAACACTTACTATTAATAAACAATTAAGAGGTTGCATAGGTTATATATTTACCGATAAAACTTTGTATGACACTGTTTGCGACGCTGCTATAAGTGCCGCTATTAATGATCCGCGTTTTCCGCCTTTAACTGCCGGTGAATTGGAAAAAATAAGTATTGAAATTTCAATATTGTCCGAACCGTTCCCGATGAATTCTTATGACGATATAATTGTTGGCAAGCACGGTTTAATTTTGGAAGAACCGGGCAGGCGCGCTTTGCTGTTGCCTCAAGTTCCAATTGAGCATAACTTGGACCGCAATCAATTTTTAAGCGCTTTATGTCAAAAAGCGGGATTGTACGGAGATTGCTGGAAACAAAAACAATTGAAAATAAATCTTTTTACTGCCGAAGTTTTTTCGGAAGAAGATTTGGAGGGTGAAAATGGAAACTATTAGAAAACCGGCCGTTGCCGGAATGTTTTATCCTGATGATAAAAATGTTTTGGAACGACAGATTAATTCCCTTCTTGCAAATTATAAACCGGAAGAGGAATTTTCAAATATCGGGGGAATTGTTTCACCTCACGCAGGTTATATTTATTCCGGAAGGACAGCAGCTTTTGCATACAACGCAATTTCCGGTAATAACTATAAAACCGTTATTGTTATTTCCCCAAGCCATCGTGAATATTTTGCAGGTACATCGGTTTATAACGGAGACGCTTACGAAACGCCTTTGGGAGTGGTTGAAGTAGATAAAGAAATGAGGGAAAAATTAATTGATGGTAGTAAAACAATTTTTGCGGGAATTGAAGGACACCGGCAAGAACATGCTTTAGAGGTACAAATCCCTTTTTTACAAACCGTACTTAAGGATTTTTTGATCCTTCCGGTTGTAATTGGCGACCAATCAAGAATATTTGTAGATGAGCTTGCAAATAAACTTGCAGCAATTGCCGGTGATAAAACTTTAATTGTTGCCAGTTCCGACTTGTCTCATTTTTATCCGAGGGAAAAAGCCGAAATTTTGGATTCCAGAGTTGAACAACACATAAACGATTTTGACTATGAAGGATTACAATCCGATCTTGAACGGAAAGCTTGCGAAGCGTGCGGCGGCGGGGGAATAGTTTCGATGATGGAAGCTTTAAAACTTAAAAATTTCTCGCATGCTAAAGTTTTAAACAGAACCGATTCCGGCGATGTAACAGGAGATACTTCGGAAGTTGTCGGGTATTTATCGGCGGTTGTTTATAATTAGTAATTTTTTGAAAACTAAGAAGTATTCTGTAAATTAGAATTTTCAAATAGAAATAAGGAATTTTTTTCAGAAATTTCTCTTCTTTTATGGATAAATTCTTGAAAATACTTTTTAGTTTTTTAATCATTATTTCACATCTCAGCTGTACTGTTCCCTCCAAACTAAAACCGGTTAAAAAAGACCTCGATCAAATTATAAAAACCGGAAAAATTATAGCCATTACCGGTTATAATCCTTACAGTTATTTTATTTATAAAGGTCAACCAATGGGTTATGATTACGAGTTGGTTAAAAAATTTGCGGATGCTTTGCATCTAAAGGTCGACTTTTTAATTGAGCGCGATATCAACAGTATGTTTAATATGCTTAATAATGGGAAAGGAGATATAATAGCATATAATCTTACGGTTACAAACGAAAGAACCAAACGGGTGGCTTTTAGTCATAGATTAAGAATCGAAAGACAAGTATTGGTTCAACGCCGGCCAAAAAACTGGCGAAGGATGAAAATTCATAATATAGAAAGTAAATTGATCAGATCTCCGTTAGACCTTGAAGGCAAAACTATTTACATTGAAAAAGGCTCTTCTTACCGTATGCGACTGGAACACCTGATGGACGAAATAGGTGGAAAAATCAATATTATAGAAGCAGATTCGTCTTTAACCACCGACGATTTAATTAAAATGGTGGCAGACGGTAAAATTAAATATACCGTTGCCGATGAAGATGTAGGGAGGTTAAATCAAGCTTATTATACTAACATAGATGTAAAGACTTACATCTCGTTTCCTCAAAAAATTGCTTGGGCGGTTCGTAAAAACTCACCTAAACTATTAGATACGTTAAATTGGTGGATTGATAAAAGCAAAAAAGAAGTTGATTTTTATGCCATCTATAAAAAATATTTTACCGACCGGCAAGCTTTTAGAAAGAGAATTAAAAGCGAATATTTTTCATTTACCGGCGGAAAAATTTCACAATATGATGAACTGATTAAAAAATATGCCAAACAGTTGGGTTGGGACTGGCGCTTATTAGCATCGCTTATTTACCAAGAGTCTCAATTTAACCCTAAAGCAAAATCATGGGCTGGCGCTGTTGGTCTTATGCAGTTAATTCCGGTTACCGCTAAAAAATACGGAGCAAAAAATCCTTACGATCCCAAACAAAGCTTAACAGCCGGTTTCAGATATCTTAAAAGATTGGATAAATTTTGGTCGAAATACATCAAAGACAAAACCGAACGCACCAAATTTGTAATTGCGTCATACAATATCGGGTTCGGTCATATTTTAGATGCTAGAAAATTAGCTGAAAAGTACGGCGCAAATCCGGATGTATGGGATAACAACGTGGAAAAATTTTTATTAAAGAAATCGGAACCAAAATATTATAATGACAGTGTGGTAAAAAACGGTTATTGCAGCGGAATTGAAACCGTTGATTATGTTCGGCAAATATTTGACAGGTACAATCACTATAAAAGGTTTATATCATAAATGAAATCTTTTTGTTATTAATTCACGTCCCTTTTTTATAACTTTAGAATCCATTTTTAAAATCATCTTTTACGGGAAATTTTGATGCGGAATATTATTGGAATAAGAAAGGAAACAAAGTACAACACAGAACGAAGAGCACCGCTAACGCCTACCCAAGTAAAAAAAATTGTTGAAGAATTTGAAATTGATGTTCACGTGCAACCTTCCGGAAACCGGATATTTAACGATGAGGAGTATAAAAAAGCCGGAGCTGTAATTACAAACGATTTATCTCAATGTAAAATAATTTTCGGTGTAAAAGAAGTTAAAATTGATGAACTGCTTGCTAACAAAGCATATTGTTTCTTTTCGCATACTATTAAGGGACAAAGTTATAATATGCCCATGCTGAAAAATATTTTAGATAAGAATATTACTTTGATCGATTATGAATTAGTGAAAAATGACGAAGGTAAGAGGATAATTTTTTTTGGTAAATATGCCGGTTATGCAGGCATGATTGATTCACTCTGGTTGTTGGGCAGGCGATACCTGGCGGAAGGAATTGATACGCCCTTTAAGCATATTAAACAAGCAAATAAGTATGCATCGCTCAATGAAGCAAAAAAAGCAATAAAAAGTGTTGGTGAACTGATTGCAAAAAACGGATTACCCGTTGAAGTTACGCCTGTTGTGACCGGTTTTACCGGTTACGGTAATGTGTCGAAAGGAGCTCAGGAAGTTTATGATTTGCTTCCTGCGGTTAATGTGAATGCTAACGAACTGGAAAGTCTGATAACATCAAAAGAATATACACGGAATAACGTTTATAAAGTTGAATTTACTAAAAATGATATTTACGAAAACATTTCCGGTAAAAAAGATTTCGATTCAAAATATGTAAATGAACATCCGTCAGAATTCAGAAGTATTTTCCACAAATTTATTCCGTATTTAACCGTAATAATAAACGGAATTTTTTGGGCGCCCGAGTTCGACAAGTTAATTACGAAAAAGTACATGAAAGAACTGTTCAGTATTCAACCAAAACCGAAAATTAAAATTATCGGTGATGTAACATGCGATCCCGGCGGTTCAGACGAATTACTGGTAAAAGTTACTAAATCGGATAACCCCAGCTTTGTTTACGAACCTTTAACAGGAAATGTAATTGACGGATGGGAAGGAAACGGTCCTGTTGTTTTAGGCGTTGATATTCTTCCTGCCGAACTTCCCGTTGATTCTTCCGGTGCTTTCGGGAATGCCCTGTTACCGTTTATTAAAAGTTTAGCCGGAGCGGATTATTCGGAATCGTATGAAAATTTAAATCTGCCAAGGGAATTTTGTCATGCAGTAATTGCTCATCAAGGAAAATTAACACCCGATTTTGAATATCTCCTAAATTACCTGGCATAATTTCCGATTAATTTATTATGAAGATAAATTTTTCTTTTATTGTTCTCTTTTTTTCTTCAATTTTAAGTTCTCAATTTTAAAACTGTTTTGTTGTAAGGAATATTAAAAATGAAAAACGTATTAGTCTTGGGGGCGGGTTATAGTTCGCCATACTTAATTTCATATTTGTTGAAAGAAGCTGAAAAATATAATTGGTTTGTTAATGTGTGCGATAGGGATTACGAATTAGCCCGTAAACGCGTTAACGGCAGACCTCGCGGCAACGCTGTGGAATTTGATGTAAACGATGCCGTAATGCGTAAAACTTTAATAAAACATGCCGATGTCGTTATCAATTTTTTAAGTCCTACTTTTCAATACTTAATTGCACTGGAATGTTTGCATCACGGTAAACACTGCATCTCCGCTTCTTATGAAAACCCTGGTATAGCGGATTTACACAAAGATGCAATGAGAAAAGGCATATTAATTTTAAATGAAATGGGACTTGATCCCGGTATTGACCATATGGGGGCAATGTCGCTTATTAATCGTATCAGGCATCATGGCGGAACAATAAAAAGCTTTATTTCGTACGGCAGCGGATTGCCTACTCCGGATGTAAATTCGAATCCGTTAAAATACTGTATAACATGGAACCCTAGAAATGTTGTAATGGCCGGCGAAGCCGGAGCGCAATATTTGGAGAAAGGAAAAATAAAAATATTACCTTATCACGAAGTGTTTCAACGAACATGGAACGTGGAGGTGGAAGGAATAGGAACTTTGGAAGCTTACCCGAACAGGGATTCGTTGATTTATCAAAAGCAATTTAAATTGCAAAAAGTTGATACAATGATTAGGGGAACTTTAAGATATCCCGGTTGGAGTGAAACCTGGAATGAATTGATTAAATTAGGCATTCCGAACGAAACTTTGAAATTACCCGAAGTTGCGCATTATACGTATGCACAATTTACTGAAATGTTTTTACCATTGAATATTTCAGGATCGCGATTAGAACCCAGAGTTGCTAATTTCTTAAATATTAGTCCAACCGGAAAAATTATGGAAAATTTAAGATGGTTAGGTTTATTCAGCAACGAAAAGATTGGAAAAAATTATAAAACGGCGGCGGATTTGTTAATTGATTTGGTAACACAAAAAATGCCTCTGCCTAAAGGTGCAAAAGATATGGTTATTTTAGTGCACGAAGTAATAGCCGAGTATCATAGAGAGAAAAAGATAGAAAAAACAAATGCCACTTTAGTTGATTTTGCCGAACCAGATAAGTATACAGCAATTGCAAAAACCGTTGGCGCACCGGCAGGTATTGCCGCAAAATTAATTTTAACCGATGAACTTCCACTCTCCGGTTGTCATATACCTACGCATCCTTTAATTTACACAAAAGTTCTTTCGGAATTAAAAGAATTGGGAATTAGCTTTCAAGAAAAAACCGAAGAAATATATCCGGATGAATATGAAGAAAATAATATGAATTAAATTTAAAAACCCCCGGGGTGAATTTACCGCGAGGGTTTTTTTAACGCTTTTGCAACAGCAATTTTATAATTTTATTTTTAATCCGCCGTAAAAACTTCTTCCCAAAGTTCCGTAATACAATATTTCTTCGTAACCGGTATTAAGTAAATTATCAATTCGTACCGAAAACGATAAAAAGTTAGTTAATTTGTATGAAGCCGCTAAATTAAGCAAAGTATATGCTTTTAATGCAACCCGTTTAGCCGGAAAACTTGAAAAATCGTTGTCAAATTTTTCTCCGTTATGAACAAGCGTTAGGTTAATATCAAATTTTTTATTAAATATATAATTTGCTGAAGCAGAAAATTTGTTTTTCGGTCGCCTTATTAATTGATCGTCTTGGTTCGGATTTGAATCGCTTTTGTCGTTAACCTTATTGTATGTATAGCCGGAATGTAAAGAAAAA
>JALSTI010000148.1 GCA_026983795.1 Melioribacteraceae bacterium | reverse complement strand
CCATGAAAGCCCGTATGTATCATGAAGAAACGCTTGGCGCAACTTATGAAGATATGGAAATTCCGTCTGACTTGGTTGCGACTGCGAATAAATACAGAACAATTATGCTGGAAGCCGTTTCGGATGTTGATGATACATTATTGGAAAAATACCTTGAGGGTGAGGAAATTAGTGAAGCGGAAATTAAAAAAGTTCTTAGAGACGCTACAATCCAATTAAAAATTGTTCCCGTAATTTGCGGTTCCGCATTTAAAAACAAAGGCGTTCAAAAATTATTGGACGGAGTAATCGAATTTTTGCCCTCTCCGCTCGATCAAAAAGAATTAATTGCTCATCATGTGGATAAGGATGACGAAGTTGTAAGAAAAATTGACCCTAATGAAAAATTGGTTGCGTTGGCATTTAAAATTATGACGGATCCTTACGTTGGAAAATTGACATATATCAGAATTTATACCGGAACTTTGAAAGCCGGTTCGTATGTATTTAACTCTGTTAGCGGTAAAAAAGAGAGGGTTGGCAGGGTTTTATTGATGCATGCTAATCATAGGGAAGATATGAATGAAGTAAGGGCGGGCGATATCTGTGCTGTGGTTGGATTGAAATATACGAAAACAGGCGATACTTTATGCTCGCCGGAAGATCCTATAGTCCTTGAAAAAATGGCTTTCCCGGAACCTGTAATAAGAATTGCAATTGAACCGAAAACTAAAGCAGATCAAGATAAATTGTCTGAAGCTTTGATGAAACTTTCCGATGAAGACCCGACTTTTAAAGTTAAGGTGGATGAAGAAACAAATCAAACTATTATTGCCGGTATGGGCGAACTTCATCTCGAAATATTAGTCGATAGAATGAAACGGGAATTTAAAGTAGATGCAAATATTGGTAAACCACAGGTTGCTTATAGGGAAACAATTACTAAGACCGTCAAATCGGAAGGAAAATTTGTGAAACAATCCGGTGGACGAGGAAAATATGGCCATGTGTGGATAGAAATATCCCCTAATGAACCCGGCGGAGGATACGAGTTTGAAAACGCAATTGTCGGAGGAACTATTCCAAGAGAATATATTCCTGCAGTCTCAAACGGAGTTCAAGAGGCAATGAGAAACGGAGTGTTAGCCGGTTATCAAGTTGTTGATGTAAAAGTGAAACTTTATGACGGATCGTATCACGATGTTGATTCCGATGAATTATCCTTTAAAGTTGCCGGTTCTATGGCATTCCGCGCGGGAGCTAAAAAAGCCGGACCTGTTCTTTTAGAACCTATTATGGATATTGAAGTTATTACGCCTGAAGAATATCTGGGCGATGTGATGGGCGATTTGAATTCACGCAGAGGAAAAATAAGCGGTTTTAATGCAAGAAAAGATGCGCAGGTAATTAAAGCTACTGCTCCTCTGTCCGAAATGTTTGGCTATGCAACTACTCTTAGGTCTATGACGCAAGGAAGGGCAATTTATACTATGCAGTTTTCGCATTATGCGGAAGTGCCGAAGAGCGTGGCGGATGAAATTATTGAAAAGGCTCTTCCCAAAAAATCAATGGAATCAGTTTAGAAATTTTTTTTATTAAGAAAAAACAACAAGGAGAATTCGATGGCAAAAGAAAAATTTGATAGGAGTAAGCCTCACGTTAATATTGGTACTATTGGTCATGTCGATCATGGTAAAACAACTTTAACAGCTGCTATTACTATGGCTCTGGCTAAAAAAGGATTGTCGCAAAAAAGAACCTTTGATAGTATCGACAATGCTCCTGAAGAAAGAGAGCGCGGAATCACAATAGCAACGGCTCATGTAGAATATTCGACCGCTAAAAGACATTATGCTCATGTCGATTGCCCCGGTCATGCCGACTATGTTAAAAACATGATTACCGGCGCAGCGCAAATGGACGGCGCAATATTAGTTGTTGCTGCTACCGACGGTCCTATGCCTCAAACCAGAGAACATATCCTTCTTGCTAGACAAGTCGGCGTACCTAGAATAGTTGTTTATATGAATAAAGTTGACTTGGTAGATGATGAAGAATTATTGGATTTGGTAGAAATGGAATTGCGCGACTTATTAAATGAATACGAATTCCCGGGAGACGAAATTCCGATTATCCGCGGTTCTGCATTGCAAGCTTTGGAAGCGGCTTCCGATGATAGCGTTGGACCTGATGACCCGAGACTAAACTCAATATGGGAACTTATGGATGCGGTTGACGAATATGTGCCTGTTCCCGAAAGAGATGTTGACAAACCTTTCCTAATGCCGGTTGAAGATGTGTTCTCAATTACCGGACGTGGAACCGTTGCAACCGGAAGAGTTGAAAGAGGCGAAATTAAACTCAACGAAGAAGTTGAATTGATCGGTTTAGGTGTTCATAAAAAGACTGTCGTAACCGGTATCGAAATGTTTAGAAAAGAACTGGATTCTGCAATGGCTGGCGATAACGCAGGCTTGTTGCTTAGAGGTATAGATAAAAAAGAAATTGAAAGAGGAATGGTATTGGCCAAACCCGGTTCTATTACACCTCATAAAGTATTTGAAGGCGAAGTTTATATCTTATCTAAAGACGAAGGTGGAAGACATACTCCTTTCTTTAGCGGATATAGACCGCAGTTTTATTTTAGAACAACAGACGTAACCGGCGTTGCTACATTACCCGAAGGTACCGAAATGGTAATGCCCGGCGATAATGTTAAATTAAGAGTTGAATTAATTACCGAAATTGCTATGGATGAAGGATTACGATTTGCAATTCGTGAAGGCGGCAGAACTGTTGGCGCCGGCGTAGTAACTAAAATTATTGAGTAGTTTGAATATCATTATGGGAGATTTATTAAAT
>JALSTI010000147.1 GCA_026983795.1 Melioribacteraceae bacterium | reverse complement strand
AAATGTGAGGAACAAAACACGCCGCAACCAATTTTCAATATTATTTATGTTTTGATATTGTTCCGCGAAAGTCAAATAAACATTATGGGTTAAATCTTCTACATCTTCTTTATAATTAATTCTTTTTAGATTGTATTTGGAAATAAAATACGAATAACTTATTTCCCGGATTGTAGCCGAAAGTTTTTGAAAAGATACGGAGCTGCCGGTTTTCGATTCGGAAAGAAGTTTTATAAGTTCTTCTTTTGAAAAGTTATGAAATGTAGAGGATTTTTTTTTCAATTAAATTAATGTCACTTTTTTGTTAATTTCAAAACTAATATACAAATACGTAAAAAATAAAGTCGATATGAAAGCTCTTATAATATTTTTACTTACATTAGTCGGTGCAATAAACGCGCAACCTAAATTAGTACTTAAACCGAATACCATTGAATTTAGTAATATTTTCGATCGTTTGGAAAATGTATTGTTTATTAACGGAGGCAATCAAGATTTAATAATTGACACAATTAGATATAACAACAATTTTTATTTTATCCGCTTCGACAAAAAATGGCAATATCCGGTTACAATTCCGCCGGGCGATACTTTGAAAATGGATTGTCTTTTAGCCGGTTACTTTATGGTTACATCGCAAGATACTTTAGACACAATGAAAGTTATTTATTCTGGTTATTCCGATCAAGAAGATTTGAAAATTAGTATAAGATTTTATGACGATCAAAATAAATCCGGAACCGTGGGGGGAACGGTTTTGGATGAGAATAACTCTCCATTAAATAATTCAAAAATTTATTTTTATTATGACGGCAGCTACTTGTTCGATACAACTTATACAAATGCCGGCGGGAGGTTCTCAAAAAAATTACCGCAAGGTAATTACACCGTTGCAGCGGAAAAAGCCGGTTATTATTTCACTTTTTATGATAATCAATACGATCCTTACAATGCAAAAAAATTATTGATTGAGCAGGATTCCGTTAAGGAAATTAATTTTAACCTTATTCAAAAAATTCAAACTCCTAATAGAGTTCTCGGTAAAGTTATTGACGCCGGTACAAAAGCAAACGTTCGAAAAGGGATTATAGTAGTACGAAAAGGAAAACATACACCAACAAAACTTTCCGCCAGAGCCGCCGGATTAGCCGGTGTAATTCAATCTTATACGGCAAACATAAATAACGACGGGACTTTTGCTATTGATGATATTATTGAGCCGGGGTATTATTATGTTCAAGCGTTCTCTGATTTTTACTTGCCCGCATATGTAAGCAATACAAACGATCCTGCTATTTTTTGGCAGCAGACGGATTCCATACTAATTCAAAATACCGTTGATAATAACAGCATAATCTTAAAACGTGATTCTTCTTACGGGGGCGGGATAATAAGCGGTTCCATTACGGCGGATGCTTCAAATCCGAACGATTCCGTGAATGTATCAGATATTATTCTGTTTGCTAAAAATATTGACTTCGATGAATTGACGTATTATTCAATTCCCAAACAAAACGGATCGTTTAGAATTAATCATTTGCCTTACGGTAAATATCAATTAATTGCACAAAGTATTGGCTTCACGGATGCGGTCAGCACATCCGTTTTCGATATTGCACCTTCATCAACAGAATTTAATAATATCGATTTACATTTTACATTAACATCCGTTTCGGATGAATCGAATATTCCGGGTGAATTCAAGCTGTTTCAGAATTATCCTAATCCGTTTAATCCTGCTACTACAATCCAATATTCAATCTCAACCCCCCTCAATCCCCCCTTTGGCAAAGGGGGGAATATAAGGGGGGTTTTTGTAAGCCTAAAGGTGTTTGATATATTGGGCAGAGAAGTAGTAACATTGGTGAATGAAAAACAAGCTCCCGGAAATTATTCAGTAATATTCAATGCAAGCAATTTACCGAGCGGAATTTATATTTATCAGTTGCGTATTAACGGACTTGTACAAGCTAAAAAGATGATTCTTCTTCGATAAAAAATTTAAAGGGATAGAACATTTATTTTTTACCGGACCATTCCCATGTACATACCTCCGAAGTATGGAATAAGCCAAATTAACCAAACTGTCAAGCTGTATTTGTGAAAACTTTTACGGGATGAGCCGGTTCCTTTTTTTACAACGAAAGTAGCCCAAATTGCATGGATTAGCATAAGCCACAAAGCAATTTGTCCGGTTAATGTATGCGGTTCAAGAATATTGAAAGGTCCCGTTGCAATTTTGTGCATAGCAAATGTGCCGGAAATATCGAACATAAAACCAATCCAGAAAAAAACAACATGTTTAAGTTTTAGATATCTGGCAATTCTCTCAGACCAAACACCAAGCGAGTAAAAAACCAAAGCCAGCGTTATTAAAACAGTTGAAATAATAACGGGAGTTGACATAATTATCTTTTAAAATCCGTGATTATCCTATTAAATCTGTGTCGTCTGTGTTCTATCGAAACGGATTGATATTATTTCACTTCAACATCCGTAAACCAAACTCTAAAACTTCCGTCTTTTCCGGGTCTGTTAAGCGATAAATACAACGGTCCGACTTGTTTGTAATCTTCCCATTTGGTTAATCTTGTTGGCGTAGGGGAATTATTCCTTCTGTAAATCCACTGAACAATTTTATAATTATTGTCTATGTAAAGTTCATATTTATCATTTGGAGTGTATCCCTTACCGCCGCTGTATTCTACAATTACTCTTTTCGTTTCTCCTTCACCAATGGGTAACTTGAACATTCCTTTATCTAAACTTACATTTACGTTTTTATCCAACACAAGATGCAAAGGAAACAATAACCAATACTGGTCATTAATAAATTTACTGTCGATACTTTTTAATTCGTCCGTTGGATTTTCTGATAACTGTTTACGAAAATATGTAAACGGTTTTTCTTTATTGTAAGAAAGAAATTTAACCAAGCCGGTTTTCGGTTCCCAATACCAGCTTCTGTGTACTTGTTTTTTGCCTTTTTGTACGTTGAATGTAAACTTAATGGAATTTACTTTATCGAAAGAAGCCGCTCCGTAAACGTTAGCTATTTTTTCCGCTACGGTTAATTCTTTTTGCTCTGCGGGTTTATTGGTCGGTGTTTGTTTTTTGCAACCGGATAATAATAATCCCGCCAAAAGTATAAACAGATAAGTATTTTTTTTATATCTCATACTCGCTCCTCTTGATTAAAATTTATTAAAATAATTTACAAAAATCTTAATGAGATTATCAATTGTGATTCAAAACACCCCAAAATAATTTTTATTCTAGAAATTGGTTAAAATTTATTATGAAATAATGGTTATGAAGAATAAAATTTTATTAATAGAACCCCCGTTTTACAGATTACATAAAGATACTTATTCATTGGATAGAATTCCCTTTGGTTTGGCTTATCTTGCCGGTTCCATTCTTAAAAATACAGCTTGGGATGTAAAGGTTTATAATGCTGACTTCATTCCTTCAAACGAACGGAAAAAGATAAGTTACTTTACCGGAAAAGGATTTAATAATTATTATGCAAAATTAAACGACCGGAAGTCTGAAATTTGGAATGAGATAAAGGAGGTAATAAAAGAATACGAACCAACAGTAATAGGTGTTTCGGTTAAATCGCCTACATTTATTTCATCTTTAAACGTTGCAAAAATAGCAAAGGAATATAACAAAGATATAAAAATAATTTTCGGCGGTCCGCATCCAACTATGGCAAAAAAAGACCTTCTTAAAAATCCGCTTATTGATTTTTCTGTTTTAGGCGAAGGTGAAATAACAATCGTTGAATTACTTAAGGCAATTCAAGATAAAAAAACTCCGGAAAATGTAAACGGTATAATTTTCAGACAAAATGGCGAAATTATTATAACTCAACCAAGGGAATATATCAAAGATTTGGATTCCTTGCCGTTTCCGCATAAAGTTGCAAAAAAAGTATTACATAATTTTGATAAATATCCGTTAAGTTCGTTCAAGTATATTTTTTCATCGAGAGGGTGCCCGTATAACTGCCATTTTTGCGCTTCAAAAGAAGTATGGACAAGAGCTGTTAGATACCGTTCCGTTGAAAATGTGGTTGAAGAAATTAAAAGCGTTAGAAGCTTGGGAGTAAAGAGATTTCACTTCGACGATGATATTTTCGGAGTAAGTAAAAAATATCTTTTAAACTTGTGCGAAAAAATTACACTGAAAGTTCCGGATATTAAATGGATTTGTGAGACCAGGGCGGATTTGATAGATGATGAAGTTGCCGCAGCAATGAAAAGGGCGGGATGTGAAACCATACAAATAGGGGTTGAATCCGGAAATGACAAGATGCTTTCCTTAATGGGTAAAAATTTGAAAGTAGAAGAGATTTTAAATGCTTCTAAAATTATAAGAAAACATAAAATTGAGTTAAGGACTTTCTTTTTGGTCGGTTATCCGTATGAAACCGAGGAAACATTAAAAGATACGGTTAACTTAATGAAAAAGTGCAAAAGCGACAGAATTTTATATAACATTTTCACGCCTTATCCTTATACGGCATTGTACGATTTTTGTAAATCAAAGGGACTTATAAACGATGATTATGATCCGACAATATACAACCATCAAAGCCCGCTAAATAGCTTTAGTCTTTATATTCCACCGGAACGGTTTAGAGTATTATCTAACAGAATTGAAAGAATGATAGATAGAAGAAATTTTGTTAAAAGAATAAGAATGATAATGACAATTAACGGTTTTTCAAAATTAATTCAAAAATTGTTAATAAAAACTAAAATAAACAAAGTAGGTAAAAAATCCGGAGATATTTATACCGTTGATGAAAAAACGGAATTCGGAGAATTATCAATTTAGTTATTGTGCTAAACTGTTTTATACTTATAAAATTTTTTAAGGATTTACGGATACTTTAGCGGAGCTCATTACCGGTAAATGATTTCTATGTTGAACTACAACGTAATATAAACCTTGGTTTACGGTAAAAGCCAAAGGTGTTTGTCCGTCCAAATCCACAACAGTCCCGTCGGTTCTTAAAAATCTCTCGCGTTTTTGCAATTTCTGTCGCCGCTGTAACATCAGTTCTTAATGAAATTAAAACCCAATCAACTATATTTATATTTGAAGTTTTTATTTTTTATTTTAATTTAAAGCAAGTAAAAATGAGATATTATTAAAAAGTTTTTTTGAAATTAGTTGTTCCGGGCGTTAAAATACAAATGCGATATTTTGGTTAAAAAATGGTTAGTTGAATCGGATAAAAACTATATTTTTTATTTTGCATGTTAAGAAAATGTTATTACTAAGATAAAAACAAAACGGAGTTGTTGCGAAAAAATATTTTTTACCGGTAGTCGCAATTTTTACATTATTTTTCTTTAGCTAATGTGCAACAATGAGCGATGTTCTTTCAAGCAAAGGCGATGGAACTGCAGAAGTTTACCCCGTTAATTTTGATCAAGCTTGGGATATTGCTGTTACGGTACTCAGATGGGAAGGCGCAGAATCAATTGAGCAGCATAAAGATAAAGGCTATATGGTAACGCAAACAAGCCAAAACCTTGTTTCTGCCGGTGCTTTAATAGGTGTTTGGGTGGATAAGGTTGATAATTCACATACAAAAGTTACGATAGTTACTAAAAGAAAATTGGCTACAAATATAGCAACGGGTTTAACGGAATCTACCTTTCATTCTAAATTTGCCCAAGCCGTTGAGATTGTAAAATCCGGGAAAACTCTTCCGATAGAAGCGCCTTAGTTAAGGCAATTAAAAATGAATTATGAAAAATTTATTGACGTTAATGCGGCCGGGCTCCAAAAGATTGAACTTCCGGGAAGTGAAATTTCTGCAAATATTTACATTAAACGGGAAGATAAATTCCATCCGGCAATTTCCGGCAATAAATGGCGCAAGTTAAAATACAATCTTATTGAAGCCAAAAAACAAAGGAAAAAAATTTTGCTGACCTTTGGCGGTGCGTATTCCAACCATATTTATGCAACCGCTGCTGCCGGAAAGCTTTTCGGATTTAGAACAATAGGACTGATACGCGGGGAAGAACATTTGCCGCTTAATCCAACTTTAACTTTTGCAAAAAATAACGGAATGAAAATTCATTATGTAAGCAGATCGGAATACCGCAGAAGATATGATTCCGGCTTTATTGAAGAAGTGTATGAGAAGTTCGGAGATGTTTATTTAATTCCCGAAGGCGGAACAAATTTGCTTGCATTAAAAGGCGCCGCCGAAATTATAGAGGATATAAATATCGATTTCGATTATATATGTTCGGCTTGCGGTACGGGGGGAACTCTGGCAGGAATAATTGCCGGTCTTAACGGAAATAAAAAGGCTCTCGGTTTTCCTGTTCTTAAAGGCGCTTCCTTCTTAGAAAAAAATATCGAAAACTTAATAACAGATTTTAACGGTAAATTATTTAATAATTGGCAATTATTTTTGGATTATCACTTCGGCGGTTACGCAAAAATTAATCGCGATCTTATAGATTTCATTTTCGAATTCGAAAAATTAAACGGAATACAACTCGACCCTGTTTATACGGGTAAGATGATGTACGGAATTTACGACTTGCTTTTAAATGGTTATTTTAAATCCGGTTCCACAATTATTGCAATTCATACTGGCGGACTTCAGGGCATAAATGGAATGAAGCCTAAAATAGAAAAATTGTTAAACAAATCTGCTCCTTAACCTTTTCTTTACTTTTAGATTTTAGTTGAACAAGGCAAACTACAGCTTTTTTTGATTTTAAACTCAATTTTGCAAGATGGTTTACTATCAAAATAATTATGAAATTTCATTTCTTACTTAATATCTTTGTAAAACAATAAAGGGGAAATAAAAAATGAAGAACTTAATTAACGCCTTTATATTTTTTATTGTAATGTTTACATTATCCGGTTGTATAGATATCAGCATTAAAGTTAACTTAAACAAGGATGGCTCGGGAACAATTAATGAAAAAGTATTTTTCAGTAAACAGCTTGTTGAAATGATTTCATCTTTCCAGACAATGGGAGATTCTGCTTCGGCACAAAAATTTAATCTTTTCAACGAGAAAGAACTAAGAGCAAATGCTTTGAAAATGGGAAACGGAGTTAAGTTTATAAGCGGGAAGAAATTATCGGAAAACGGCAAACAAGGTTATCTTGCTTTATATTCGTTTGACGATATAACAAAGTTAAAGTTAAATGAGGATCCCGGCAATAAAGTTCCGGCGAATGCTCCGGGTCAAAAAAACGAAAGCGGGAACGATAATATTACATTTATTTTCTCAAAGGGAAATCCGGCTGAACTAATTGTACGGTTTCCCCAAAATATAAAAAATAGTGAAACCATTAAAGAAAACAAGAAGGGTGAAGTAACTAACGATTCGACAAATTCCGACCTTTTTAATATGGATCAGCTAAAAGCCATTTTTAAGGATTTTAAAGTTAAATATGAAATTGCCGTAAACGGTAATATTACTGAAACAAACGCCGAATACAGAAACGGAAATAGTATTACCTTGTTTGAAATGGATTTCTCGAAGTTGTTGGATAATCCGGAAGAATTAAAAAAGTTTAAATCCGAAAAACCGAAAACCTTTCAAGAAACGAAAGAGTTGCTAAAACAATTACCTGGTTTCAAAATCGATCCTAACCGGGAAGTTGTAATAAAATTTAAGTAATTACAGGGAATAAAAATGCCGATCAAGTTTCGCTATGTTATTTTAACAATAATGTTGTTTGCACTTTCTCTTTTTGCGCAAAAAGAACCGCCGCGCTTAAGTCCAAAAGCTTTTGTAGGTCAAACAATCGGTTATACAAATGTAAAAATCACTTACGGTTCTCCGGGAGTTAAGGGAAGAAAAATTTGGGGCGGACTTGTACCGTATAACAAAGTTTGGAGAACCGGAGCTAACGAAGCAACCACAATTGAGTTCAGCACCGATGTTAAGGTTAACGGATACAAAGTTCCAAAAGGTCGGTACGGATTTTTTACAATTCCTAACCCGGATGAGTGGACAATAATATTAAACAAGGTTGATAATCAATGGGGAGCGTTTAAGTATGATCCGGAGGAAGATTTGTTAAGATTTAAAGTAAAACCTGTTAAACACGCATTCAGAGAAAGACTTATGTTCAGCTTTGAATATAAGTCGCCGTTTTCTGCCGATGTGGATATCGATTGGGAAAACTTAAGAGTTAAATTTACAATCGATACTAGTCAGGATAAAGAATAAATAACTAAATTTCCACTTATGAAAAAATTTGATATTCCGGCAAAGTACAAAAGCTCTATAATTTCTCTTATTAAAGAAAAAAGGAAATTAGAGGATCCGAAGAAAAAAGATTATACACCAACCGAATTGGATTTTGGTCAGGTCAAATTTTATATTGCCCGCCATTTTGGGTTTTGCTACGGCGTTGAAAATGCAATTGAAATAGCATACAAAACTTTGGAAAACAATCCCGATAAAAAAATTTACTTGCTTAGCGAAATGATTCATAATCCAATTGTAAACCGGGATCTGGTTGAGCATGGAATAAAATTTATAACCGATACGCAAGGAAACGGTTTGATTGACTGGAACGAAATAACATCCGAAGATATTGTAATTATTCCGGCTTTCGGAACAACTATAGATAATGAAAGAGTTTTAAAAGAAAAAGGAATTGATACCGTTAAATTTAATACTACTTGTCCTTTTGTTGAAAAAGTATGGAACAGAGCCGAAGCTTTGGGAAACCAAGGATATACCATTATAATTCACGGTAAGCACCGGCACGAAGAAACTAGAGCGACCTTTTCTCACAGCAATAAAGCCGCACCTTCCGTTATTGTAAGAAATATTGACGAAGCTAAAATTTTACAATCCATTATTTTGGGAAAAACAAACTCTAAAGAATTTTATACCTTCTTTAACGGGAAATATTCCGAAGGTTTTGACGTTGAGAAAGATCTAAACAGAGTTGGGATTGTTAATCAAACAACCATGCTGGCTTCTGAAACGCAGAAAATTGCCGATCTGTTTAAAGAAACAATGATTGAAAAATTCGGGGGGGGAAATATAAAATATCACTTTGCAGATACACGCGATACTTTGTGTTATGCTACAAATGATAACCAGCAGGCAACATACGGACTTTTAAAAAAAGACGCAGATTTAGCCATTGTTGTTGGCGGATATAAAAGTTCAAACACTTCGCATATTGTTGAATTGCTCGAACAAAAGTTTCCTACTTACTTTATAAGCGATGAATCCAAATTAATGGGTAAAAATGTAATTAAACATTTTGATTTGAGTTTAAGACAAGAAAAACTCACAGAAAATTATTTGCCTCTAAAAGATAAAGCAAAAATCATTTTAACAAGCGGCGCTTCTTGTCCCGATGCAATTGTGGATAGAGTTTTGCAAAAACTCCTAACTTTTTTCCCTTCTTCAAAATCCTTAGAGTCCGTTTACAGAAGTATTGATAAATTGCTTACGAAATAAATAAAACCCGGTTAAAACAAAAGTCCTCTTTTGCTGTAAATAAACAGAACAAATTTGCACGGAACTGAATTTACCAATCAAGATAATCTTCTTCTCCTATTAGTTCCTCCAACCGTCTTTTAATAATTTCGTTTTTATTTTTCATTCGTATGATTAGCGCTTTTTCCAGTTTTTCGAGTTTTTGTTTTAGTTTTTCTACTTCATATTTTCTATTCGTTTCCTTCAGCTCAAAAAGTTCGGCTAATTTCCGGCGCAATTCGTTTATAATTTTTTGCTTTTCGTTTTTATTAGAACTTTGGTATTCTGCTCCTAACGTTTCGGTAAGCACTTCCAATTCGTTTATTTTTTTTTCTCTTTCAATTTCCGATTTTTCTTCTTCGTTATTGAGCAAGGGGGGAGTCATCAAATAATCAAATTGTCTTCTGCTCAATATTTCGTAATACTTTTTTTCATTTAATTGCTTTAAATGTTTTAAAGCCTGCTTTAATTTCTTAGAGTAATTCTGCAGGATTTTCTTCTCGCGTTCTTTACTTATTTTAGAAAATAAACTCCAATCCGGAACAGGCGGTTTGGGAGGTTTTGCTTCTTGTGAGTAGAGTGTTGAGCCTAAGAACAAAAAAATTATAAAAAATAAATAATAGCTGGTTTTTGTTTTCATTTTATATCCTGTTATTATTATTTAAAATATCTGTTTCCAATATTCTGAGTATTGATTTAATTTGAAAATAATCATAATTCCATTCGTTAGTTACATAGTTATTTATAATGGATTTTCCGTTTTCTTTTAGTTCTAAATTAATTATTGATGTTTTTATATCATTCATTTGTGCGGTTATTGATTTTGCATTCCAGTCTAGCGGAGTATTGTTTTGGTTTAACTTTCTGAAAGGATGCTGTGTTAAAAGAAAAGTTGTTACTACCGTTACTAAAATTGCAAACGCTAAAACCAGCTTTCCGTAATACGGTTGTAAACTCTTTTTTCTTATTATGGATTCAACAAAATTGGTTATTCTTTGCCAAATAGATTTTTTGTTCGTTGCAATATCAATCATTTTGGAAAACTTTTTGTCGTCTAAATCAAAATCGCTCAATTCGGAATAATGTTTTAGACTATTAAATGTTTGGTCAAAATATTCCCTCAAGTATTCCGATTTGTTTAACTTTTCCTCCCAAAAATTCATCCGTTCGTCAGATAAAGTTTTATCTAGGAACAACCATATTTCTTTTTCAAAATTGCTTGTCAGTTTGTTTTCAGATAACATTTTGCTCTTTTAGAATAGTTTTTATTTTCTTTACAGCATAGTTCATGTGACTTAGCACAGTATTAAGCGGTTCTTCGGTTAATTTTGCAATTTCTTTAAAAGTCATATTACTGTGCATTCGTAACAGAAAAACATTTTTCTGTTTATCGGTTAATTGAGTTAATGCGGTTTCTATCATCTTTTTGTTTTCCGATATTTCAATATCCGCTAGAGGATTGCCTGAAGTTGAAATGTTTGTATTGTTATATAATAAAGTTGTCATAATTTTATTTTTTCTAATTGCATCAATTGCTGTGTTGTGAGCAATTGTAAAAATCCACGAAGAGAATTTCTTTTGTTCATTATATTTATTTATTCCTTTCCAAATTTTGATTAGTGTTTCTTGAAAAAGGTCTTCGGCTAAACTTTTGTTATTGCTTAATCTTATCAAATAACTAAATAACTGTTTCCGGTAAATATTTATCAATGGTCCAAACGCCGACTTATCACCGTCCTTACATTTCGCAATTAACTTTATTTCTAAATTTTTATCAACGGAATCCATTTTGTATAACAGTTAACGCAATTATGAAAAATTTATTGTGAAGTTATTAAAAAATATTTTTTCGTGATTTTTGCAGTTAGTGCTTTTGGAAACAAACCTTTAACCCGGGAAAAAATATTCCGGTTTGCGTATTGGAATTAATTTAATATAAACTATGGTTACTTAACTACACGCGGTTATTTATTTTCGAAAGTTTCAGTATAAAAGGAATAGAAAATATAGACAAGGTTGCTGTCAGCCGGTAAGTGTTTTCAAGTCCTATACTGTCGCCGGCAAATCCCACCAGCCAAACAGCAAATCCGCTGGTTACAAAATTAATTGTAATGAAAATTCCGTTAATAAAAGAAGGGCGTTGAGATTTGTTATCGTTAATTATTGCCAGTAAAATTGGTGTCGTTCCGAAAATAAAAAGTCCGAGCAGCAAGAGCATAGCGAACGATAAAATACCGCTATTTAAAATAAACATCCACATAAGTATGGGAGAAGCGAACGCAATTATAAGCAGGGTTTTTCTCCTTCCAAGCTTATCGGAAATTGTTCCCGATAAAAACGATCCGGCAGCTCCTGTTATTTGAAGTATGGAAAGGGCAATCCCGCCGGTCCATAAACTTTCACCCTTTGATGTTATATAAGTAGGTAAAAATGCAGTCAATGAACCTTTGAGTATTGCGGTAAAAAATATTATTCCGGCAAGAAGCGCAAAGAGAAGTTTTAAGTCTCCTATAGTTTTGCCCACACTAACCAATTCTTCTTCTCTCTTAAATTTATCTGAAATAGTTATATTTTTAAGTTTAAAGTAAAGAATTAACGATGCCAACAATCCGAAGGGAATTAGTTTATATGTTCCTTCCAATCCCCACAATGAAACGGCGCCGAGAATAACCAAAGGACCTGCACTTCTGGCAATTTCCCCTCCCAGCATAAAGAAACTCATTCCCTTTCCTATTCTGTCTCCCGAAACTTGCCGCATCATAACAGGACCCGGTACATGAAACATGGAAGCTCCGATTCCCATAAACAGTAATAGTACAACTAAGAAAATATAACTTGGCGCAACTCCCAGCAAGCTCATGCTTGTAGCTGTAACAGAGGGCGCAAAAATTAAAAAATATCGCATGGGAAGTTTATCGGCTGCAAGTCCTACAAACGGATTTAACAATGACGGAACCCTTTGAACAACCGTCAGTAAGCCGGCTAAAGAAAGAGACATGTTGAACTTAGCAATTAGAAGCGGCAATATGGGGGCGAGAAAAGATGAGTAAACATCGTGAAGGAAATGCGCGGCGGAAATAGTAATAACGTTTCCGGTTTGAAATTTTTTATTTTCTTTCATCTAAGCTTCAAAATTAAAAAACCCGGCATCGTACAAATACCGGGTTTTAGGGTCAACAATATTTTATTTAACTATGAATTCATTATTCTTACGGTTTGAATCGGGTATATGCACATTCCCTAAAATAACTTTAGATAATTTTTTATCCGTTTTATATTTTACCGTAATTTCTCCGGTACTGTTTTTCCACACTTTTGCCGGAAGTTCTGTTTTGTCTTGCGTTCCGTCTTCAAAAACAAATGTTACTTCGGCACGTGTAGGAACATTACCTATCTTTTTAATTTTTGCTTCAACGGTATTGTTGTTTACCGTAACATTTTCAATTCCCAAATCCGGGTAACCGAATTCGAAGAACCAAGGTTTCCAGAACCAGCTTAAATCTTCTCCGGCAACTCTATTAAATGTAAAAAAGAAATCGTATGGAACAGGATGATGACTATGCCAATTATTTATATAATCCAATAAAGCTTTTTTAAATACTTTTCTACCGAGAAGAAGTTCCAGTTCCCTGTATGCATTGGAAGGGCGTGAATAAAATGCTGTTCGCATATATCTTGTTTTATTCGAATAAGAAACAACCATCGGCGGCAATTCTGTTTCCATTCCTGCTGTTAATTCATAGCTGCGAACATTTCTTTTTAAGTAGTCAAAATCGGGAACAAGGCTGTCGACGGTTTCCTCCGGGAAGAAGCTTGCCCAGCCTTCGTCCATCCAAGCATACTTGCGTTCGTTTATGCCCATAATAAAGGGGAAATAACTATGCGCAATTTCGTGAAATAATAATCCGATAAATCTGGCTTTTTGCCTCGGAGCTCCGTCGTTTGTCATCATTGGGCTTTCCATTCCCCCGCCCCTTCCTTTATTACAAAAAGAAGTAATATGAGGATACGGGTAAGGATAGCCGGGAAGAACTTTAGATAAATAATTTATGGTAGTTCTTTCAATCTGTGCGCCGGTATCCCAAAACATTGTGCTGTCTTTGTATACAACGTCTGTCAAAACACGTCGTCCGGTTTGTTTATCGACCTGAATGCTGGCGCCGTCCCAGACAAAACTTTTACTCATGGCAAATGTAAAATCGGTTACATTCTTAGCAATAAAATGCCAAGTGTTTTTTTCGTTGTCTGCAGTAACGTTGTTATTTTTTCTGTCTTCGGCTGTAATTATATGAATTGTTTCGTCGGATTGTTTAGCTTGCAAATATCTTTTATAAATATCTTCTTTTAAAACTTGATTGCCGTTTTGCAGTTCCCCTGCTGCCCAAACCGTATAACCGTTCGGAACGGTAATGCTTACATCGTAATTGGAAAAATCGTTGTAAAATTCAACATTCCCTTGATAATTAATCATATCCCAACCGTCAATATCGTCGTAAACAGACATTTGCGGATACCAATAAGCTACAAAAAAATCGCCGTCTTTATAGTTACCCATTCTTATCGGCACTTTTTCCGATATTTTGAAGCTCCATCCCGATTTTATATTCAAAGAGCTGCCGGGAGCCAAAGGTTTTTTCAATTTAACAAACATGTTTGTAGATGAAACCCTTGCCTCTTTGCTCTTCGGCGAAACGTTAATGGTATCTCCGTTAATTAAAAAATATTCCAATTTAACTCCGTCCGTAAAAGCATCGGGATTAAAAGGCCAGTCGCGTACAGAGCCCGGTTTCATAATATTTTGATAAAGGCGGACAACAATACTTTTTAATGTATCGGGACTATTGTTATGGTATGTAATTGTTTCCGTCCCGGATAAAATACTTGTTTCGGGATTAACTTCGGCTTGAATTTTATAATCCGATCCGTTCTGCCAATAATTTTGTCCCGGCTTTCCATCATAGGAACGGGTTCCGTTTTTATATGCTGTTTGAATATTGCGCGGAACATAAAGATTTGAAGTTTGAGAATAAATTTGAAGTGTTATTGTAAAGAAAATTAATGCAAAGAACGTTAAGAGAGTTTTTGAAGTCATTTTTCTCCTCATAAATTTATAAAACAATATAATAGACGAATTACAAAACAAATAGTTCAGTTTATTAAAAAAATATTTTACTCAATAAACTACTAAATTCTAAAGAGGAATGGAAACAGGGGAAACTTATTGTTATTCCTTCAACATTTGGTCATTACTTAATTTCATATCAATATCTTTTTTATATTTGAAATTGAATTTATATGGTAAAAGAATAGTAATATGATAGAAGTAGTAAATCTTCACAAAAGTTTCGGGTCAAACAAAGTTCTTACCGGAGTTAACCTGAAAATAAACGAAGGCGAAACCCTTGCAATAATTGGCAAAAGTGGAAGCGGTAAGAGTGTATTGCTTAAGCATATTGTAGGATTATTATTTCCCGATGAGGGTTATGTTGTGGTTGGAAATGAGAAAATAGAACCTGATAACACAAAAAAGCTATACGAAATCAGAAGAAAGTTCGGATATTTATTTCAAGGTGCTGCTTTGTTCGATTCGATGACCGTCGGCGAAAATATTGCATTGCCTTTAGTCGAAAACGATTACAATCTTTCTCATGAAGAAATTAAAAATAAAGTAAAAGAGAAACTAGAGTTGGTTGGTTTACCGGGAATAGAAGACCTAAAACCTGCGGAACTTTCCGGGGGAATGAAAAAGAGAGTGGGACTTGCAAGAGCGTTAATTACAGAACCAGAATACATTTTATACGACGAACCCACTACCGGGCTCGATCCGGTTATGTCGGATTCGATAGACGAACTGATTAAAAACTTAGCCGAGAAATTAAATGTAACATCAATTGTAGTTACGCATGATATGTTCAGTGTTAAAAATGTTTCAGATAAAATAGCAATGCTTTATGAAGGTAAAATTTATTTTGAAGGAACACCGGACGATGTTATGAATTCTTCCGATGAGATAGTTGAAAATTTTATTAAACGTACAGGTTTTTAATTTTTTATGGCAAAAGCAAAAAATAAAATAGTTTATATCTGTACAAATTGCGGATATGAATCATTAAAGTGGCTGGGTAAATGCCCGATGTGCGGTGAATGGAATACTTTTACCGAGGAAGTTAAAGAAATAAAAAAACAGAAAAATAAAAAAGTATTAAAAGAGACTGAAGTTTTAAGTCTTAAAGATGTTGTGCTAAGCGAAGAAGAAAGAATTAAAACAACAGTAGAAGAACTCGATCGTGTTTTGGGCGGCGGATTAATGCCCGGCTCTGTTGTTCTTATTGCGGGAGATCCCGGAATCGGAAAATCGACTCTTGTTATGCAAGCGGCTGCTAAAATTAACGGAACCGTGCTTTATGTTACCGGCGAGGAATCGGTCAGGCAAATTAAACTCCGTTCCACACGACTAAAAATCAAAAGCGAAAATTTGTTGGTTCTTGCCGAAACGGATTTGGAGACCATAACAAATACTATAGCAAAAGTCCACCCTTCCGTTGTTATTGTTGATTCAATACAAACAATTCATAATCCCGATTTAGATAACGCCGCCGGAACAATAACTCAGATTAGAGAATGTACTTTATCATTAATGGAAGAATCCAAAAAATCGGCTTTTGCTGCATTGCTTGTTGGACATGTTACAAAAGAAGGTTTTATAGCCGGGCCAAAAGTCTTAGAGCACATTGTTGATGCGGTTTTACAATTCGAAGGCGATAAAAATCATTCGTACAGAATTTTGAGGGCTTTAAAAAACAGATTCGGCAATACAAATGAAATAGGGATTTTTGAAATGCACAGTGACGGATTGAGTGAAGTAAAAAATCCGAGCGAAATATTTTTAAGCGAACGATACGGAAATACAACCGGTGCAATTGTAACGTCCAGTATGGAAGGATCCCGCCCGGTCTTGTTTGAAGTACAAGCCTTGGTAACTCCCTCAAGTTTCGGTAATCCGCAAAGAGTAGCAACGGGATTCGATTACAGACGGCTTTCAATTCTGCTTGCGGTACTTCAAAAAAGAGCAGGCTTGCGTTTGTCTTCCCATAATGTATTTTTAAATATGGCGGGCGGAATTAAAATATTTGAACCGGCTGTTGACCTTGCGGTTTGCGCCGCAATCACTTCCAGCTTATCAAACAAACCTTGTAAGGAAAGCACTGTGGTTATTGGCGAAGTAGGTCTTGGCGGAGAAATAAGAAGTGTTGGGAATATTGAAAAAAGAATTCAGGAAGCTTACAAATTAGGTTTTGAAAATATTGTAATTCCTCAAAACAATATGAAATCTATTAAACGGAAAAACAAAATAAATATTATACCTGTTGAAAATTTAGTAACCGCCATAGAAGAAATTTTAAGTTGATTTATATATTCCCGTTTGCAACTTTTCCTTTTCAAATTATGTAAAAGGCTTTAGAGACGGTGTTGCTTTGTTCAATAAAAATTTCTTCTCGATTAATAACTTTACATTGAAAATATTTTACTTTAACTTTTGTTTAAAGTAAACTTTAATTATGAATATTTTCAAAATTATAATAATTGTTTTTCTTTTTACTTCCGGATTATTATATTCTCAAAAGGATATAAATCAAAACTCTAAAAAAACCGGCAAACCTGAAATCGGATTAAAGTTAAAGGGAACGGTTTTGCCGGGCAGTGAATTCAAGACTCCAAAATTAATTCTCCCGTTCCTGTTTAAAAACAACAGTATTTTTCCTAATCCAAATACGTTTTTATATCAGAATTTCCCTCAAACACTTAAACGGCAGAGCGATTTAGCTTTTGCAAAGAACAATATATCAAAATTTCTTTTACTAAAGTATAGTGGCATTCCTAATTATGACCTTGGAAAATTCGGTGAATATTTGGGAATTAGTAAAAATATTTTTACAATTATTTTAGCAATAATTTCAATGTTATAATTATGGAAAACATAATCTACTCGGATAGTTTAGTTGAAATTACCGATGGGTTTATTCTTTTCAAAAAATATTTCTTTCCAACCCTGGCTTCCAAAAAAGTTAATTTTACGGACGTGAATTTTATTGAAATTGTAGAGCCAAAACTTTTTACGGGAAAATACAGAATTTGGGGAACAACTAATTTTAACATTTGGTTTCCGCTTGATACAAAAAGGAATAAAAGGGATGCGATTTTTATACTTCACAGAAAGGGGAAATCAAAATTGATTGGTTTTACGGTTGAGGATCCGGGAAAAGTAAAATCGATTTTATATGAAAAAGGGTTGTTGAAAGAAAAAAGTTAAAGTCCTTTTGAGATTTTAAAGGGAGTAAACCCTTTGATTTATGTAACCGGAAATAAAAACAAGGAATAGAGGATTTTATTTATCGGTTAAAATTTAAAGGTTTTTTCAACTTTTGCCGCAATATCGGGAGAGACGAGTAATCTTCCGCACGATTCGCACGTATAAAGTCTGCGATTCGATTTTATTTCTATTTGTCTCTGAGGAGGAACCATATTGTGGCAACCCGAACAAGCGCCTCTAACCACGGTGGCAATTGCTTTTCCGCGCAAGGCTTTTCTAACTCTCATGTATGTATTGTAATCCGATTTACGAACTTGACTAACAATTTTTTCGCGTTTATCGTGAAGTTTTAATTCTTCCCGTTCATTTGCTTTAATAATTTTTTTGAGCTCGTTCTCTTTTTCACCAACTTCTTTTTCCAATTCGTCAACCTGGGGAGTGAGTTCCCCGATTTCCATTTTTAACTGCTCCACTAAATTTTCCGCTTCTTTGTTTTCTTCTTCGAGCGTCAAAATTTTTTCTTCCGTATGGTCAATTTCTTTTGTAAGAGCGTCGTATTCTTTATTATTTCTAACTTTATACAATTGAGCTTTAAATTTTTTCAAACTTTCGTTAAGTCGCTCAATTTCTTCATCGTTTTGAGCGCGCTTTTCCAAAAGTTCTTCTTTTTGCTCTTCTTTTGTTTTGATATTTTCGGTAATACTCGAAATTTGACTTTTTAACTCGTTTACGGCAATGGGAAGATCGCCCCGCAATTCTTCTAATTCGTCGAGTTGATCATCAATTAATTGTAATTCGTAAAGTATAGTTAATCGATTTACCAATTTATTTTTCTCCTTTCTTATTATAATATCTTATTGGATTAGTTGAACCGGCGTATTTAATAACTTTAACCGGTTCGTCTGTATTTCTAATAAATTTTTCTAATTTTGATTTAACGGTCGAAAGCGATAAAACCTCGGTTTCGTAATGTCCCGCATCAATAAATAAAATTTTATTTTCACCGTCTTGGAAAGTATGATATTTAATATCGGCAGTCACAAAAGCATCGGCATTTTGACTTATTGCATCGTTTAATAAATCGCTGCCGCTACCGCCGCAAACGGCAACGCGCTTTATTAAATTTTTCTTTCCTTTGGTGTATCTTAAATTTTTAGTGTTTAGCGCTTCACAAACATGATCTAAAAACTTCTTGGCAGGTAAAGGCTTTTTTAATTCGCCAATAGCTCCGAATCCGTAATTAACATTTTTATTATTTAATTTATAAACATCGTAAGCCGGTTCTTCGTACGGATGCGCTTTCAGCATCGAATTAATTGCAGCGTTTAACGACCATGAATTAACAAGAAATTCCACGCGGATTTCATCCACCTGTTCGAAAGACCCTTTTGATCCGATATTTGGATTTGTATTCTCCGAGCCGAAAAACGTTCCTTTTCCGTTTATTCTAAAACTGCATTTTTGATATTCTCCTATAATTCCACCGCCGGCTTCAAAGATTGCATTCGAAACGGTTTCTACAAAATTTTCGGGAACGAATACAGTTAATTTGTATTGATTTTCTTTTTCGTTTACTAAGAATTTAATTTTTTGCAGTTTTAATTTTTTTGCAAGCTGAAAGCTTACCCCGTCTTTTGTAAAATCTAAATTTGTATGAGCGGAGTAAACAACAAGATCATGTTTTACAATTTGTTCAATCAATTTAGCTTTAGGATCGTTTTGAATATCGAGACGATATAAAGGCCTGAAAATAAGCGGGTGATGGGTAAAAATAAAATTACAATTATTTTTTACGGCGTTTTTTAAGGAATGGCCGGTTAACTCCAATGTTAAAAAGATATTTTTAATCTTAGTATTAGGATTACCGACTTGCAAACCCACATTATCTTTTTCCCACGCAGCCCCGCGCGGCGCCCAATTTTCCAAATATTTAATTATATCTATTGCAATCATAAAAAAAATGCACTCCTAATTTTTGGAAGTGCATTTTGGTTGTAATCTTTTCTATTATAAAATAAAAGCGTTTTTCGTAGTATATCCGTGTAAAATTTTAATAATTCCATGTTCTTAAGTATGAAAATATACGCTTTTTTAATTTTATTTACAATACCTCAATTTTTATATGTTATACAGTTAATTAGCTGTTAAGTTCTTGCAACGAGAGTTTAACCAGGTCTTCAATTGAAATTCCCGGATCTTTCTGTAAAACTTTTTTAACCGACTGTTCCGAAATTTTTTTATTATATCCTAATGCAACTAAAGCATTTATTGCATCCTCTTTAATTACGAACAGTTCCGGCGGCATGGATTCTTTTTCAGAAGTAACCGAATCGACTTTTTCTTTTAATTCCACAACCAATCGTTCCGCTGTTTTTTTCCCGACTCCCGGAATTGCGATAATTCTGCTTTTATCCCCTGTTTGTAAAGCGGCTTTCAACTCGTTAACAGTTATTCCCGATAAAATACTCAACGCTAATTTTGGTCCTATTCCGCTTACGCTTATTAGTTTTTCGAACATTTCCTTTTCTGATAATTTAGAAAAACCGTATAAAGTAAGGGAGAATTCCTTTACACTTAAATATGTAAAAAATGAAACAATCTCGGATTTATCGGAAATACTTTCGAATGTATTAATAGAAATATGTAAAATATATCCTACACCGTTAACATCAAGTAGAACTTCGGTAGGTTTTTTGTTGATAATTTTTCCGGTTAAATATCCAATCATTTTTTTTAATTAGTTGATAATCAAATTAGGGTTTTCTTTAATAAATGTTTTCCAGGTTGACGATCCCGGTTTATTTTTATTAATATTAAAAGCATGACAAATAGCGGCTGCAAGAGCGTCGGATTCGTCAAAAGTCATTTTTTCTTTTTTTATAACGAGCAGTTTTTTAATCATAAATTGAACTTGTTCTTTTGTTGCATTTCCACGTCCAACAACCGATTTTTTTATTTCCCGCGGAGAATATTCAAAAGTATTCAGATTATTATGAGCAGAAACAAGCAGAGAAATGCCCCGCACGTAACCAATTTTTAAAGTCGATTGTACATTCTTGCTATAAAAAGCCGTTTCCAATGAAAATTCTGTGGGTTGATATAACCGGATAATGCGGGCAAGTTCATCATATATTTTTTCTAACTTTTCGCCTATATTATTTTGAGGCAATGGTCTTATCAGTCCGGAATTAATATACGATAGTTCATTATTTTGAAATTTTATTAATCCGAATCCTGTAATTTTAGTACCGGGATCGACCCCTAAAATAATCATCAACGAACCGGTTTTATTTGAGAAAAAATAAATTTACTCAACATCAACAAAGTCGGCATTAGTATAAACATTTTGTACGTCGTCGTTATCTTCCAGCGCGTCTATTAATTTCATTGCTTTTTCGGCGTGTTCGCCGCTAATTTCAACTGTATTTTTAGCTATCCATTGAAGAGATGCATTTTCAACGTTAAGGTTTGCATCTTGCAAAGCTTTGCGCACGTTTTCAAAATCTTCTACTGCGGTAGTAACTTCAAAAAATTCGTCTTCGGTTTGCAAATCTTCCGCACCGGCTTCCAAAACAATTTCCAACACTTCATCTTCGGATTTATCTTGTTTGGGAAGAGTAATAATTCCTTTTTTATCGAACATCCAGGCAACCGATCCCGATTCGCCAAGACTTCCGCCGTATTTACTTAATAAATGCCTGACTTCGGCAACGGTTCTGTTTTTATTGTCAGTTACGCTTTCAACCAATATTGCAATTCCGCCGGGACCGTAGCCCTCGTAAGTTAACTCGTAAAAATTTTGACTGCTTCCTTCGCCTGTTCCTTTATTTATAGCACGTTTGATATTATCCATCGGCATGTTTGCGGCTTTTGCGTTGTCAATCGCAAGTCTTAATCTGGGATTAGCCGAAGGGTCTCCTCCGCCTTGTCGTGCGGCAATAGTAATTTCTTTAATCAATTTAGTAAAAAGCTTGCCCCGCTTAGCGTCTTGAGCAGCTTTTTTTCTTTTAATAGTAGACCATTTTGAATGACCGGACATAAAAAATCTCCTTGATTACTCTTTAATTCTTAGATCTTTTAATCTTAATTGCGGGTAAGATCTTCCGTTTCGCACAATTTTTTCAATTGTAAAAACAATATCAACTTTATTTGTATTTTTATCAATAATGTTAGCAAATTTTCCTAAGTTAAAACCAATTGCATCGTAAACTCTATCGGTGCCGTTTTGGCTGAATGATGTAATAAGATGATTTGTGCCTACTATTTTAGGATAGCTTTTAACGAAAACATCTTCGGCTAAAAAAACGGGTCGCATATTACCGGGTCCAAACGGGGCAAATTGATTTAATATACGAACAAACTTAGGCGTAATATCGTTAAGTGAAATTTTTGTATCGATCATAATTTCCGGGTAGATATCGTCGTTGTTTAACGTTTTGCGTAAAGCTTGGTTAAACCGTTTTTTAAATTCATCTATTTTATCTATTGAAAGCTCCAAGCCGGCAGCTGCTTTATGACCGCCGAATTGAATCAGAAGGTCTTTACATTCTTGAAGTGCTTTATAAATATCGAATCCGGCAATGCTTCGTGCGGATCCTTTAGCAACACCGTCAATTGTGGTAAGCATAATGGACGGTCTGTAGTATTTTTCAACTAATCTCGAAGCAACAATTCCGATAACTCCCGGATGCCAATTATCGTTATGTAAAACTATTCCCAGATTGTCTTCGTTATTCATTTCTTCCCTTGCCAATTCAAGAGCGTGTGAAAATGTTACTTCGTCAATTTTTCTCCGTTCAAGGTTTTCGCCTTCTAAAACTTTAGCCAGTTCTTCCGCCCTGCTTAACTCATCGGTAACGAATAGTTCGACCGCTCTTTGTGCGTCGCCTAATCTCCCTACGGCGTTAATTCGGGGTGCAACGGTAAAAACAATTTGTCCTGCAGAAAGATTTCCCGGTTCCATTCTGGCAATTTTCATCAAAGCTTTTATGCCTGGTCTGGGATTAGTATTAATTTTATCAATTCCTTCTTTAACCAGCACTCTGTTTTCGTCTACGAGCGGAACAATATCGGCAGCGGCTGCAAGGGCAACTAAATCCAAATAATCCAAAACAACATCTTTTCTTCCTATTTTATCTGCTATAGCGCGGGCTAATTTAAATGCTATTCCTGCGCCGGATAAGAATTTAAACGGGTATTCATCGCCTGGTTTTAATGGATCTAGTATTGCAAAAGCATCGGGTAAAATATTTTTGGGTTGATGGTGATCGCAAATAATTGTATCAATTCCAATTTCTTTAGCGTGACCAATTTCCTCCACGGCGGTAATGCCGCAGTCTACGGAAATCATTAAATCTGTACCGCGGGATTTAAGAAAATCAACACTCTCTTTCGAAATACCGTAGCCTTCGGTAATGCGGTTCGGAATATACACTTCTACATTCGCATCCAATTCCTTTAGAAACAAATACATTATTGCAGCCGAGCATGTACCGTCAACATCATAGTCGCCGTAAACGCAAATTTTTTCGTTGTTTGTAACGGCGTTTATAACTCTTGTTGCGGCTTCTTCCATCCCGTTCATCAGAAAGGGATCATGCAGACTGTCGAGCGACGGTCTAAAATAATTTTTAGCCTCAAAAAAATTGGTTATTCCGCGTTTAATTAAAAGGTCTGCTAAAATATTGGAAATATTTAAACTATCGGCCAAAGCTAAGACAGCGCTTTTGGGAGACGGTTCCTGTAGTGTCCAGCGTTTTTTTAACATATTCTTCCATATAGGAAGCAACTAATGGTTCAAGTCTATAAGCCGAATTCTGTATTCCGGTTAAAACCGGAAGGCAATTATTTATCTAAACACGACATTACTGTCGTGTTTTAGCGGTCTACCCGGAAGGATTAGAGACGAACAACCTCTTCCCCGGAGGGACCCTTCCTGCTTGACCTTGCACCGGATGGGGTTTGCCGTGATCCCTAAATGGGACTCCCTAAAGGGACCTCCGGTATTACTACCAGAGCGGTAGGCTCTTACCCTGCCTTTTCACCCTTATCCCGGCGAGCCGGGACGGTATATTTTCTGTGGCACTATCCGTAATCAACTGCTTGCGCAATTGATCCCCGGGCGTTACCCGGCATCCTGTTCTTCGGTGTTCGGACTTTCCTCTACTCAAGCATAATCCTCCTGAGTAGCAATTGCCCAACTTGAACCATCAGTTTTACTTCCGTTTTATTGTTATTGATTTATTTCTCAAACTGAAACAAATATAATAAAATTTTATATGTTTTTCATTTATAAAATTAACGGGATTGTCCGGTTTGTTGTTTTAATTTCTAAAGGTTTTAGTGGTAATTGGTGTCCGGTGAATAAAAAAAAGAGATTACCCCAACCAAAATACATTGAGGTAATCTCTTGAAATTAATTATTTGTATCGTTTCTTAAATTCTTCCTGAGCTTTTTTGCGTTTCGCTTTCTCTTCGGGCGGCAAATTGCCCGTATACCAAACGTGTTCGGGTTGTTTCAGAAGAGTATCGATTTCGGCTAACAATTTTTTTGCGCCTTTAACTTTTTGAGGATCGGAAGATTTAAGATTTTCATCACCGATTTTTTTCAATTCGGGTAAAAATTTAATATAAAAATGTTTTGCAACTTCGTATAGGCCGTGCCAGTGAGTGTAATCAGGCGCCATCATAGAAGCACCGTGTCTTGCCCGCCTGCCTTCGTGATGCCAGATTTCCCACCAGACCCATTCAACTTCTTCGTCAAATTTCGTATCCGTTATTAATTTGTAGTTGTAAAGAATTTTCATGAGTTTTATACCGGGTTTGCCAAACTTGGAATTATATAAATCCACTACGCCGTCATATTGAACGTAAAAATTATTCACGTAATTTTCCGAATGACAAACGTTGCAAACCTTTTTCATGTTTTCCCGTCTTACTTTCCAATTGACCTTCGACATTTTAACCAGTCCTAATTTTTTGTCCGATACTTCGGGACGAACGGAAACGGGAGGACGATTATTCCAACTGATTCTTTTACCTACATCATGTGTAACGGGAATTAAGTCGCCGTCTTTGGTTCTTACGGCTGACATGTGGCAGGTAGCGCAAGTAGGAGCGGCGGTATAATCTTCGCCCAATACCCATTTACTGCTTTCCATGTTTAAGTCAGCTTCATGCGCGCGGTAAGCAATGCCATGTTTAGATTCTTCGTAAATTTCTTTTTGAGGATGGTCAGGTCCTAAGTGACATTTCCCGCAATTCTCGGGGCGTCTTGCTTGTTCGGCCGAAAAAGCATGCCGTTGATGACAAGCCGTACAGGAACCAACGCTTCCGTCCGGATTGAAACGTCCTATTCCGGTATTCGGCCAGCCCGTAGGTTTCAGCGACCCGTCTTTGTTAACTTCCACAATTCCGCCGTGGCATTGTTTACAGCCGTTAACGGTAAGTGCCGAACCACCGAAAAATTTATTGTTTCCTTCCACAATATCGGCTAAAAAATTATCCAAGGATCCTAAAATTAGTCCGGCTTTTGCATGATGGCTTTCGGAAAACTCCGAAACTTCGTTGGGGTGGCATTTTGCGCAATCTTTCGGAGATACAATAACGCTAATTGTGAAACCTTCGTGCTCGAATGCATCTTTGTCGTCTTTGTTGGCGGAATGGCATTCAAAACATCCTACATTTGCTCTGAAATGTTTTGACGTTCCCCATTCCTGATAAATTGCTGCCGTTTCGGTTGCATGGCAGTCAATACATGTTTGGGTTTGTTCTGACAATTTGGCGGGTAAGTTGGATTGTGCGGCGGTATTAGCCGGGAAAATAGTAAACCATAAAGCCAGAACGAATGCGGCAAAAAGGATTGATCTCATTTGCTCTCCTTTTTAGTTGTAGGTTAGATTTTATTTTGTTACATCAAAAGAAACTGAACGTGTGCCGTGTTCAATTGTTTCTAATTTTTTATATAAATGCAAATAAACACTTTTTGATTTATTATTTTGCCAGTTGTTGGAGATAACGCCAATAGAGGTAATGAAAAAATATATGATTAGTATAACAAATCCAATGTATTTTTTATCTACTTTTTGTGTTTTTGTAAATACGGGTTTTACATCTAATGTGTTTTCAACCGGACATGCATCAACACAACTTAAACAAGTTGTACATTCATCGGATATAACGGTTGAAACCTTGGCTACGTTAATATGTGACGGACATGCTTTTGTACAAAGATCACAATTGATACACGAGGTGGAATTCCTTTTAATTTTGTTTGGACTAAGCAAAGAAAATATTCCCAACAAAGCGCCGTAGGGACAAAGATAACGGCACCAGAAATTTCTGATAAAAACAGAGAGTACAAAAATTACGGTTATTACGGTCAATGAAAATAATGAAATATGAGCGAAGAAATTATATAGTTTTACATCGACCATCATATTGTAAGGACTGTTCAAAAAAGAATTGAGCGCATTGGCGGACATGCTGAAAATTGAATATGCGAAAAAAGCAAGTATCAAATATTTTATGCTTCTTAAAGGATAGTCAAGAATTTTAGGCAAAACAATTTTTTTCTTAAATATTTTTTTCTCTATTTTTTCACCAAAATCTCCTATTAATTCCGATATAAAACCAATAGGACAAACCCAGCTGCAAAAAGATTTTCCGAAAATAAAAGAGATGGCTAAAATTGCGATAAAAATAAATAAACCTGCAGGATGCACATGATTAATATGACCGGTTAAAATAAAATAATACAAGTTCATTAATGAACTGATGGGTAAAAAAGCTTCAACACCCGGTGGGCGTTCAACAAAAGTTGTAGTTCCGCCGGAATTTAACCAATTAACAAAAAGATAAAATTGAACACCAATCCAAATAGTTAACGATGCAAAAAATAATTGTACAATAAACCGTTTTTTTTGTTCGGAGGGAGCAGTGTTTTTGTTGATGAAAGCCATTGGAGCTTTTATAATAAGATAAAAAATTCTTATTATAAGATATTACTTTTTTGTAAAATAATCAAATTACTAATAGTCGTTTTTTTACAGGCTGATAAGTTTGTTAAGGGTTTTAATTTTAAGGTCCGCCAAAGTTTCTTTACTAAGCATTTTGTAAGTTTCTTCTCTTAATTTTCCCCACTCGTCATGCACCGGACAAGGCTTTTCGTTTGAACAACCGGGGAAGCCAAGCACACAATTTTCAAATACCGATTTTCCGTCGATTGCTATTACGATTTCTATCAACCTAATTTCCGAAGCTGACTTTGATAAGAAAAATCCGCCCTTTTTACCTTTTTTTGATCCTACAATTCCGCTTTTGGTAAGAATTTGCAGAATTTTGGAAACGAATTCTTTTGGTTGTTTAACTTTTTCGGAGATTTTGCGTGCATCGAAAAGCGTTCCTTCTTTTTGCGTAGAGAGAAACAAAACCGATTGTAATCCAATCTCACATTTTTTAGAAAATATTACTGTCATAATTCGGATAAATTTTTCCGAATTAATTTACTAAACAATTTAACAGATTTCAATAAATTATTTTTACTTATGTATTGTGTTATAAAATTTAGTAATTTGCATTTATAAACTTTTTCCGCTAAAAAGCTTTCTGTTTAATTCTATACTCTATTATATGTTTTCTGGAAAAAATATATAAAAATTATGGAGAAAAATATGAAAACAGTAAAACCATTTTTATTTTTGATTACTATAATGATAGCAGTACTTTCCGGATGCAAGAAAGATCAAAACAATCCCGCGGAACCAACGGCAGAAAACGATTCAAGATTGGTGGGAAGTTGGGTATTAACTAAAATTACAATTCCTTTGTTAAACGATTCTACACTAACTCCACAAGAAGCAGGCGTTCAGATAACAATTACATTTAATAGCAACGGAAAGTTTTCCAGTGTAACAATTGATTCATCCGGACAATCAACCGATAGCGGTACATGGAGTACTAAGGATAACAAACACTTGACGCTTAAATTCGATGACGGAACGAGTCAAGACGGCGATTATACGATTAGCGGCACAACGGCTTCATTAAACTGGGTAATTGATATGGAAGGATTACAAGTGCCTGCAATATTGGATTTTTCGAAAAAAGCCGCCAAGAAAGCAACGACAGATACCAGGAAACCGATTAAACACCGGCTTAAAATTTTCTGATAATAAAAAAGAAAAGCCGGTATGAATATTTTAACCGGCTTTTTAAATTGATTTTTACGCTATAGTTACATCGTCACAAAGATATACATCTTGTATAGCATGTAAAAGCTTAACTCCTTCATCCATTGGTCGTTGAAAAGCTTTACGACCCGAAATTAATCCCATTCCTCCGGCACGCTTATTAATTACAGCGGTTTTGACGGCTTGACCGAAATCATTTTCGCCGGAAGCACCGCCGCTGTTAATCAATCCGGCTCTTCCCATATAATTATTTATAACTTGATATCGCGTTAAATCAATCGGATGATCGGTAGCAAGATCGGTGTACATTTTAGGATTGGTCTTGGCAAATTTTAGAGCGGTAAACCCACCGTTGTTTTCAGGTTGTTTCTGTTTTACAATGTCGGCCTCAATTGTAACTCCAAGATGATTTGCTTGTCCCGTTAAATCTGCCGCCACATGATAATCTTTATCGGCTTTAAATGCGGAATTACGCAAATAGCACCAGAGAACAGTTGCCATTCCCAATTCATGGGCATATTGAAAAGCTTCGCTTACTTCAATTATTTGACGGTTGCTTTCCGGCGAACCGAAGTAAATAGTTGCGCCCACTGCAGCTGCGCCCATATCGAAAGCTTGCTCTACACTTGCAAACATTATCTGGTCATATTTATTGGGATATGTTAGCAACTCATTGTGGTTTAATTTTACCAAATATGGAATTTTATGAGCGTATTTTCTTGCGGTCATTCCCAATACTCCCAGAGTTGAAGCAACTGCATTGCATCCTCCGTTAATTGCAAGTTCAACAATATTTTCCGGATCGAAGTAAGCAGGATTAGGAGCGAATGATGCGCCTGCAGTATGTTCAATTCCTTGATCGACCGGTAAAATGGAAAGATAGCCTGTTCCTGCTAATCTGCCCGTGTTAAATATCCATTGTAAGTTGCGTAATACGTTGATGGGTCTATCTGAATTCCTGAATACACGGTCAACAAAATCGGGTCCGGGAAGAATTAATTGTTCATTCGGGAATTTAGCTTTGTAGTTTAAAAGAGAATCTGCTTCGTCCCCTAAATAATTTTTAATTTGATCAATCATGCAAATACCTCATTTATGGTTTGTAAAAAAATTCAATTGTTTGCTTAAAATTAACTAATTCAAAGTTGAGAAAAAATTAAAAAGATTCAATTTACACTAATCACTCCGTAATTTCATGATTTTTATTGTTAAATTTTATTTTAAACTTCAGAATATTTGGAAAATATTGTTTTCCTTTTAGTTGAAGCAATTATAACAATTATATCAATAAGGAAAAAATGAAAAATATAAAAATTGATGCCGTTGTTTTTGACTTGGACGGAACATTGGTTAAATCCCATGAAAATATTTATAAAGCAACCGTTAAGACGTTTGAAAAATTAGGACAGAAAGTTGAAATACCCACACAACAATTTTATGATTTACTGGGACATCATTTTAAAGATATGTTCGACGCATTAAATCTGTATGTTGACGATATTGAATATTTTATTGATGTTTACAAAAATCTATATTTTGATTTTATCGATTATTCCAAGCTTTATAACGGAGTTGAGGAAACTTTAAGTTTATTAAAACAAAAAAAAATTAAAACTGGGTTGCTTACAACTAAAGGACAAGACCAAGCAGAAAAGATAGTAAAGCATTTTAAAATTGATAATTATTTTAATGAAATTATGGGTAGAAGAAACGGGATTGCAATAAAGCCTTCGGCGGAACCGTTACTTTTAATTTTCGATAACCTTAAAGTTGAACCCTCTAAGTCTTTAATGGTTGGGGACGCAGAACTCGATATTCAGTGCGGAAAAAATGCAAACGCAAAAACTTGTGCGGTAACTTTCGGGTACAGATCAAAAGAAAATTTAATGAAAGAAAACCCGGATTTTATAGTTGATAATTATAGTGAATTTATAGACATAATAAATAACAATAAAATTTAGAGAATTGACATATGGAAAAAGGATTTGTAAAAACGGAAACGGAAAATAAAATTGCCACGGTAACTTTCTTTCATCCTAAAAGTAATTCGTTGCCATCCGAATTGTTAAAGCAATTAAAAGAAGCATTCGTCAAATTATCTGATGAGAACTCGGTGAATGTTATTGTTCTAAAAAGCGAAGGCGAAAAAGCATTTTGTGCCGGCGCCTCATTTGATGAATTACTAAGTATTGAAACTTTTGAGCAGGGGAAAGAGTTTTTTATGGGATTTGCAAGATTGGTAAACACAATGCGGAAGTGTAATAAAATTATTATCGGCAGGATCCACGGTAAAGCTGTAGGCGGCGGTGTTGGACTCGTTTCCGCTACCGATTATGCGCTTGCCGCTGCAACAGCTTCGCTGAAATTAAGCGAGTTGGCAATTGGTCTTGGTCCTTTTGTCGTTGGTCCTCCGATCGAAAGAAAAATAGGAGTAAAAGATTTTAATGCAATGGCTCTCGATTGCCAATGGCGTTCAGCCGCATGGGGAAAGGAGCACGGTTTTTATAAAGAAACTTTTGAATCGATTGAAGAATTGGATAAAGCTGTAGATGATTTCGCTAACGAACTTGCATCCCGCAATCCCGAAGCTTTGAAAAAATTAAAAGAAATATTTTGGGAAGGAACGGCGCATTGGGATAAACTTTTAGAAGAACGCGCGGAGAATAGCGGCAGACTTGTACTTTCCGATTTTACAAAAGAGTTTATTAGAAAATTTAAGAGTAAAACATAACCTCGCAATGGATTTACCCGGACTTTACCGGTTTAATACTCAAGCCGTGCGGGATTTAGCTTGGGTAATCGGTTCGCCGCCGTTATTACAAAACTCAGTGCAATTAAATTCAATCGATTTTATTGAAAATGATTTTTTTCTTCATCAGTTTTTAATATTTAAAAATCAACTTAACCGGCTTGATAAAAATCCGTCTGCGCTTAACTGTTTTTTGGAAAAGAATAACACCCGGCTTATCGGCAAATACTTTGAGCGGCTTGTAGAGTTTTGGTTGCTGCACAGAGAAGACGTAAAACTAATCGATTCCAACATTCAAATAAACAGCGGAAATAAAACTTTGGGAGAGTTCGATTTTATTTATAAAGATTTAACTTCCGGTCAATTTATTCATCTTGAGGTCGCCGGAAAATTTTATTTGGCTCAGCATAATTCTTCCGGATGGTCTAATTTTATTGGACCAAACGGAATTGATAATCTGCAAAGCAAATTGAATAAAATACAAAACAGTCAAATTCCGTTAGCTGAAAACAAAACGGCAAAACGAGTGTTTAAGAAATTGGGAATTACAAATAATCTGATTTCCAAAGTTATTTTAAAAGGATATTTATTTTATAATCTAAAATATTTTCAAAACAATAATTATGCTATGCCCGGTAGTTCGGAGCCTTCACACTTAAAGGGTTGGTGGCTTCGCGAAAGCGATATTGAATTACTGGATAATTTTTCGGCCGGTAAGTGGAAAATTATCGAAAGGAAAAATTGGGTTTCGAGAATTTATAATTGTAAAAAAGAAAAAATCTTTGATACTAAAAAATTAATATTTGAATTAAAAAAATATTTTTCCGCTAACCGGTATCCGCTGCTGATTGCCGGACTTTACCAAGGTAACAATAATTGCTTGTTCGAAAAATCAAGGGGTTTTATTGTTTCGAATAGCTGGCCGAACGATGAAAGAAAAAAAGTATAAAGCGTATTTCAGATTTTACGAAGAACTTAACGATTTTCTTCCGGCAGAGAGAAGAAAAGTGATTTTTCAACATAAGTTTTCCGGTCGTGTTTCGGTAAAAGATATGATTGAATCTATTGGAGTTCCGCATTCGGAAATAGATTTAATACTTGTAAACGGCGTTTCCGTTAATTTTGATTATCCGGTAAAAGATAAAGACGAAATAAGTGTTTATCCCGTTTTTGAATCGCTCGATATTTCCGGCGTTCAGCATTTACGAACCAAACCGTTAAGAAAACCGAAATTTATTTTGGATGTTCACCTCGGCAAACTTGTAAAACTAATGCGAATGCTCGGTTTTGACACGCTTTATGAAAATAATTATAATGACAAGGAAATTATAAATATATCTAAAAAGGAAAGAAGAACAATTTTAACAAGGGATATAGGTATATTAAAACGGAATGAAGTTACACACGGTTATTTTGTGCGGAATATTAAAGCCGAAAAACAAGTTGCGGAAATAATTGAAAGATTTAATTTGCATAAATTTATCAACCCTTTTTCGCGTTGTATTGAATGTAATACATTGCTGGAACAAGTAGATAAAAATTCTGTAATAAACAGACTACCGGCAAAAGTGAAGGAGTCTAAAAACGAATTTTGGATATGCAGACAGTGCGATAAAATTTATTGGAGAGGCACACATTACCAAAAAATGAAAAAACTTTTAGATAAATTGAATATAAAAAATTAAACTAATAATATTCATAACTTAATCATACCTTTCCGCACGTTGTTTTGTGAGCGGATTTATGTTTGAACTTTTTTGTGTTTTAACTGTCTAATAAATCAATCGCTTTTAATGGTTAAGTTACTCAAATTGACCGCTGAATTTTATAAACCGTTAAAACCGTTATGAAGTTAAGATTTCCGGTGTTCTTAACCCACGACTTGAGTCATGGATTAATAAGCAAAACAAATAAACAATAACCGTTTCAACGGTTTTTTAATAACTAAATTTTGAAACGGTTAACTTGAGTTGAGTTATAATTGAAATAATAATTATAATGAAAAAAGCCCAACTTTTTTCATTACAGAATATTTTTAATAGAATTAAATTTGAAAAAAAACAAAAGTTGGGCCTTTGATGTATATAACTAAGCACTTTTGATTAAACAGAGAATTTATGTCGGCAATATTTTTTATAAAAGTAATTCTGATTTTGATTGCTCTGGTGGCAGTGGAAATATATTTCTTTAAAAAATTCACGAAATCATTTCACAACTTGCTTCCCGCAATATCGTTAAGAAAAATAAAACTGTGGAGAAATTTCGCAGCAATTTTTATTAACCTTCTTCCAATATTTATTATAATTTCCTTGGCGTATATGTTTATTTCCGGTACGAGAAGTTTTACTCCGCCACAAAACATCATTTTCGACTATTTAATTCAATATCCCTTTTGGATTGCCGCAATTGTAATTGCTCAGGTAATTCTAATATTCTTAATATTTAAAGTTATTTTTCTTTTACTAAATTTTTTCACAAAAGATAAAACAAAGTTAAATAAATATGAGTCGGCTGTATTTATGGGACTGCTGCTGCTTTTTGTTATTTATGTTCCCGCCAGAATAATTTACGATTACAATTCGGTTGAAGTTAGAAAAGTTGTTTATCAAAAAGAAAATTTACCTGATGTTTTGGAAGGATTTAAACTTGTTCTCATTTCCGATACGCAAGCCGACCGTTACACCGATCAAAAAAGATTAGGGAATTTTATTAAAAAAGTGAACGGACTAAAACCGGATCTTGTTTTAATCGGCGGAGATATAATTACAAGCACACCGAATTACATAAAAATTGGAGCCGAATATCTTGGCAGAATAAAAGCAAAGTATGGCAAATACAGTTGTGTTGGCGACCATGACAACTGGGCTTACCGTTCGGATATGAAACGCAGCTTGCACGAAGTAGAGCAAGCTATGTACGCTGCCGGCGTTCCGATGATAGACGACGAAAACCGGATTATAAAAGTCGACTCGGCTAAAATAAAAGTTTCGTTTGTAAAAAATACTTATGTGGATAAAGCGCCCATCGGAATTCTGGATACTCTTGCATACGATTCAACTAAATATGATTTGAAAATATTTTTAGTTCACCAGCCGCGGCAGCGGTTAATCAAGTTTGCACAAAAGCATAAATACGATTTATATCTGTGCGGACATACTCACGGCGGACAAATGACGTTCCTGTTTCCGTTTTATAATCTTTCGCCCACTCAGATTGAAACTCCGTATATGCGCGGAAATTACCGGTTCGGGAATATGTTAATGATTGTTACTCGCGGACTCGGAATGTCGATTGCTCCGGTACGTTATAACTCAACTCCGGAAATAACCGAAATTATTTTGACGAAAAGATAATTATTTTTCAATGCTAAATTGATTTTACCTACATAATTTTAATAAGTTTAAACCAATCTTTTTGATATAAATTATATACAGGAGGAAAAATGAGAAAAATTTTTATAGTTCTAATATTATTTTGTATGAACATTAGTCTATTTGCCGGCGGGGGTATTTTTGATTCTTTTGCTATAGTTAATGCTAATGGAGCCGGAAATACTTATTATGATCTCGGAGCCTCAACAGCCAATCCGGATTTTCAAGGTGCAAACCTTGGTTCATTTGATTTAACTAATCATTCTTTGGTTTTGGGAGGGCAATTAAAAAGCTATAAAAACAATGGAACAGATGTAACAGGTGCATCATTGTTTTACAGAATTTATCCTGTAGGTAGCCCAAGCGGTTCTTTTACTGAAATAAATTATGCGTTTCAAATTGATAATGTTAACGGACATGCAGGTGATCAACAATGGGGAACTGATATAGCTGGTAGTAATACTACCGATAAGGGCGTAGATATATTAAGCGGAAGTACTTTGTCATCTGGTGATTATACTTTAGAAGTTTATGCAGTAATCTACACTAATGGTGTAGACGCTGCATCAACAATTTATGATAGTAGAGGAGGTCTAAATTACCAAGCAACATTTACAGTTAACCAATCACTTCCCGTAGAACTTACCTCATTTTCCGCTAATATCTCAAATAAATATGTCGAGCTTAAATGGAAAACCGCAACGGAAGTAAACAATTACGGATTTTATGTAGAGCGAAAGTCCTCTTTCGCTAAAGGAAAGTGGAACGAGCTCGGCTTTGTAAAGGGACACGGAAACAGTAATTCGCCGGAAGAATATAAATTTGTCGATAAAACGGCAGCTTCCGGAAAATATTTTTACAGACTAAAACAAGTTGATGTTAACGGAAGTTATGAATATTCCAACATTATAGAAGCTAATTTAGGATTGCCTTCCAAGTTTTCTTTAAGTCAAAATTACCCCAATCCCTTTAACCCGGCAACAACAATTAAATATACTGTACCGGTTGCCGTAAAGACGTTGCATGCAACGTCTCAACTAGTGCAATTAAAAATTTATGACGTACTTGGTAAAGAAGTAGTAACATTGGTGAATAAACAACAATCTCCCGGAAATTATTCCGTAACATTCAATGCAAGCAATTTACCGAGCGGAATTTATTTCTATAAATTAACCGCCGGTAATTTTTCACAAATTCGTAAAATGATTTTATTAAAATAATTTTTTCCCGGTTGTGACGTGGAGGGCGAAATAATTTCGCCCTTTTTTGTATATTCGAAAAATATCAATTACAAATTTTCACTTTATTTTTATGAAAAAATACTTTGCTGTTCTGCTAATATTTTTTACAATAAATTTATCGGCACAGGATTTTCTTTTCCAAGGTTGGTATTGGGATTATCCGAAAACAACGGACGGAGCCAACTGGGCGGATACATTGCAAAACAAAGCATCTGATTTGGCAAATGCAGGTTTTACATACGTCTGGCTCCCTCCGTTATCCCGTACAAGCTCCGGCAGTAACAGCAACGGATACGATCCAAAAGATTTATTTGACTTGGGCGGGTTTGGTTTGGGTCCCACCGGTTTCGGATCCCGAACAGATGTGGATAATCTTATTGCCACATTTAATTCCAACGGAATTTATACCGTGGCGGATGTGGTATACAACCATCGCGACGGCGGTGCCGCCGAAAATAATCCCGCAGTGGAAAATTGGATTGAAAATTTTACATATCCGGGCAATTGCCCTTATCCGTCGGATAGAGTAAGATTTATTTTACCGATAGGAGGATCGACAGGTAAAGGTGCAGGCACGTATTACTTTAAAATAAAATCGAAAACAGAAAATCCGGATTTTTACGGCAATACTTATAAGTTTTACGTTTGGACGGGAAAAGTGGGATGGCAAGGACTCCCGGATACGACGGAAGTTGAACCTAACGGCGGCGGCGGTTGCGGCGAGCCGGATAATAACGTTACTCTTGGTAGAAATTGGTTCGCGGCTCTCGACTCATCGGGATGTAAAATTGACGAATTTGCTTTATCTCTTACCGCACAAGATTTTAATACAACCGGCGATACTCTCTTTTGTGTTTTACCAAACGATGCCCAATATTCTGATCATTATATTTACGAATTGTGGTATAACGACGGTGTAAATCCTACGGTAAATATTCAACCTGATATCATTTACCAAACTTATACCGATTTTACCGCTATGCCCAGCGGTCGAGGTTTTATGGACTGGCAGAATTTTAAACCCAATAATACCAATACTACTACGCTTTGCGGCGATTGGGACTGGCCTTGGTTCTTTTACGATTATGACCAGTATGTTACTGCAACAAGGGATACATTATTTACTTGGACCGACTGGCTATGGAACAATGTGGGAATTAGAGGATTGCGTATGGATGCGGTTAAACATTTTACACCCGAGTTTGTCGGCGACTTGTTCGATCATTTGCATAACTTGGGAATAGATCCTCAACTTAACGTCGGCGAGTATTTTGATGGTAATCCGGCTACTCTTAAAAATTGGATTGACCAGGTTTATTCTTACATGGATGCAGATACAAAAGCAGCTATTATACCCCGCGTGTTCGATTTCCCTTTGTTCTATGCATTGAAAGACGCATCCGATACTTACGGATATGATGTGCGGAATGTGTTTAATTCGAGCCTGGTAGATGCAGAGGGAATGAGTGGATTTAATGTTGTAACTTTTATAAACAACCATGATTTAGCCAAAGAAAAAAACAACATTCAAAACGATCCCATTCTCGGATATGCTTATATTTTAACGAATAATCAAGTCGGACTGCCAACCGTTTTTTATCCCGATTATTATTACGTAAGCGGATTTTCCAATAGCGGAATGAAAAATAAAATTGATAAACTTATGTCAATTCACAAAAAGTATATTTTCGGATCGTCTGCAAGGGATTATTTAAGCAGAAGCGGAACGCCTTACAGCCAAACGTTTTCTTCTGGTTTTAATACCACAACTTTGATTTACCAATTAATGAATACGCCGTCCGGGCAAGATGTTATTGTAGGAATTAATTATGCCGGCGGTACCGATACGCTTAAAGTTTTACAAGGAATAAATACTTCCAATGTGAGTCCGGGTGATGTATTTGTTAATTTAATAGACAATACATTTTCAACTTATACAAAAGTAAATTCAAATAATGAGGTTTTAATAGAACTTCCGCCGAGATCGTATTCGGTTTGGGTACAGGGAGTTTTAGCACAAATTAAAATAGTTCTTCAGGGACCGTATAATTCATCATCTAATCTAATGAACACAGCATTGCAATCCAATAACGAGATTCCTCTAACTTCACCATATCCGGAAGATCAAAGAACCGTAAAAAGCGTTCCTTCCAATGTAGTTGATTGGGTCTTGGTTCAATTAAAAGATTCGGTCAACGGTCCGGTTGTTGCCTCCCGCAGTGCTTTCTTAAGAAAAGACGGCTGGATAGTTGATGATAACGGAACAGGAACCGAAATTCCTATTGCCGCTCCACATGGAAATTATTTTATAATTGTAAAGCATAGAAATCACTTGGCGGTAATGAGCTCATCTGCTGTATCTCTGTAGTTGGATAAAAATATTTCTTTTTGCCGTTACATACTTTTTTATAATTCCAATTTATAATAATAATGTTACAAATCATTGTAGGTTTCGTTTTAGAGCAACGTGTTTTAACTTTCAGAATTTTATGATTATATTAGATAACTCAAGTTGACCGTTTCAAAATTTAGTTATTAAAAAAACGTTGAAACGGCTATTGTTTATTTGTTTTGCTTATTCACCCACGACTCAAGTCGTGGGTTAAGGACGCCGGAAACCTTAATTTCATAACCGTTTTAACGGTTTATAAAATTCAGCGGTCAACTTGAGTTGGATAAAATATATTTGAAATCACATGAAATCGAAACTTCAAAATAAAATTGCACAATTGGAAAAGGACAGATTAACTCTATTGAACGTAATTAAAAGTTTAAGCGAGGACGAACTGAATTTTAAACCAAAAAAGGATAAGTGGTCTATAATTCAAGTCATGCACCATTTGATAAAGTCGGAACAATTATCCGTGGTTTATATAAAAAGGAAAATAAGCAGCAAATCAAATATTGATAAGTCAAACTTACGATCGAGGTTTAATGCTTTTATTCTTAAATGGGGACTTAATCTGCCGCTAAAACTTAAAGCGCCGGCAAACGTTTCGGATGTGCCTGATTTTGATACTTTTGAAAATACAGCTTCTAAGTGGAATAACGTACGAAATTCTTTTATTGACCTTATAAATAATACTTCCGGTGAAATACTTGACAAAGATATTTTCAAACATCCTATTGCGGGTAAAATGAATATTTTGGGAACTTTGGATTTTTTCGACGCCCATTTTAAACATCATCAAAAGCAAATTAAATCTTTATTAGCAAAATTAACAATGGAGAAAAAATGAAAAAAAACATCTTATTTGTATTAACTGTCTCAATACTTTTAACTTTAACTAATTTTGCATTTGCCCAGCAAAAAGATATAACGGGATTGTGGAAAACCATAGACGACGAAACCCACCAACCGAAGTCGGTAGTTAAAATTTATATTAAAGACGGAAAACTATACGGCGATGTTGTTAAGCTTTTTAGAAAACCGGGAGAAGACCCGGATCCGGTTTGTGATAAATGCGACGAGGACGATCCGAGATATAACAAAAAAGTTCTGGGTATGACGATTATTACAGGACTGGAACATGACGAAGATGATGATGTTTGGGAAGACGGCGATATTCTTGATCCTAAAAAAGGAAAAACTTACGATTGCAAACTTTGGCTGGAAAACGGAAAGCTGCAAGTTAGAGGATATGTCCTGTTCTTTCATAGAACACAAGAATGGTTAAGATACGACGGGAAAATTTAGTACGTTAGATTAAAGCCGGTTCAAACAATTTAAAAAATGGCACGCAGATAAACACAGATTATTTATGATCGCTGCAGATAATAAATATTTTTAATGTATGTATTTTAAGTTCATATCTCTTTCAGAGATAGGAACTTTATTTTTTCAAAGATGTCATCTCCTCAAGAGATGCCATCTTGTTTGGTTGTAAATAATAATTTCCATTTGGAATTTGTAAAATGATAAACTCCAAAAGAACAGATTATCATCCGAAATTTTTTAAAAATAATTTTTACCATATTTATAACCGTGCTGTTGGAAAGGATAAGTTGTTTTTTAATGATGGAAATTATAGATACTTTTTGAAGAAATATTCTTTTTATCTGAGTGATAAAATAAAAACATATTCTTTTTGTTTATTGCCGAATCATTTCCATTTATTAATTTCTCCGGAAACAAATGAATCTGAAGTTATAACTGAACAATTTAGAAAACTTTTTATTTCTTATTCAATGGCTGTTAACAAACAACAAAATAGAAAAGGAAATTTATTTCAATCTAATTTTAAAAGAAAAGTAATAACTGATAATAGTTATTTAATTCAAGTGGTTTATTATATTCACGCCAACCCGTTACATCATAAAATGATTAATGATTTTACAAAGTATAAATTTAGCTCGTATAAAAAAATAATCGGCACCGGTAAAACAAGATTACAAAGAAAAGAGGTGTTGGATTGGTTTAGTGGGATTAATGGATTTATTGAATACCACCAAGAAAGAAGGGATAATGTATTTGCAGATTTTTATGTTATGGAAGAATAACGTTTCTCCCAAGTTCATATCTCTTTCAGAGATGGGAACTTTGAAAAACAAAAAACAAGGTTTGTTGCTCTTAGCTTTAAAAGATGTCATCTCCTCAAGAGATGCCATCTTTATTATGTAACAAAAGTAAAATGAAAGACTACACACTATCCGAAATATTTATTTACCCTGTAAAATCTCTTGCGGGAATTAGCTTGAATTCTGCAAGGGTAGAAACGGAAGGGCTGCAATTCGATCGCCGTTGGATGCTTGTTGATAGGAACAATGTCTTTCTTACTCAACGCACAAAACCGGAAATGGCTTTGATAAATACCGAAATTAAAGAGAAAGGATTGGAACTTTCGCACAAAAGAAAATCATTGCCCAAATTATTTATTCCGTTTAACGAACATTCCGGAGAAACTGCCACGGTAAAAATATTTGACGATAAAGTTAAAGCAAATTTCGTTTCCGGAGAAGCCGATAGATGGCTGTCGATTGCTACCGGTACGGAATGCAGATTAGTTACGTTATCAGACAAATATAAACGTTATGTCAATAAAAAATATGCGCATAACAACGAGACTGTAGGTTTTGCCGACGGATTCCCGTTTTTGATTCTTGGTAAATCATCACTGGATTTGCTTAACTCAAAACTCACGGAAGAAGTTCCTGTTAACAGGTTCAGACCTAATTTTGTTTTTACCGGAGGCAATGCTCACGATGAGGATAATTGGCTAACTATAAAAATCGGCAGCATAATTTTTGACGTTGTTAAGCCTTGTGCCCGGTGTGTAATTCCTTCCATCGATCAAAATACGGGAATTAAAAATAAAGAACCGCTTTCTACTTTGTCAAAATATAGAAGAAGCGGAAATAAAATATTATTCGGACAAAATCTTATCGCAAGAAATTCAGGTTTTGTAAATTTAGGTGACGGATTAGAAATTTTAGAGTATAAAAAAGAACGGAATAATTTTGAAAATTAACAGGCATTTAATATCGGTTTCCAAAACGGCTAAATATGTAACGGCCGGAATTTTAAACGGGAAAACCGAAGCTGTTTGGTTTCTTCTACATGGTTACGGACAATTAGCGGAAAATTTTATTAAGAAATTTGAACCGTTATTCTCCGACCGTAATTTCATTGTAGCGCCCGAAGCGCTGAATAAATTCTATATTAAAGGTTTTAGCGGTAAAGTAGGAGCGACATGGATGACAACCGAAGACCGTGAAAATGAAATATCCGATTATATAAATTATCTTGAAAAAATTTATTCCGGAGTTATACCTCAATCATTAAATTCCAACCTGAAAATTAATCTGCTCGGATTTTCTCAAGGAACGCATACTGCATCAAGATGGATTTTAAATTCAAAAAATAAATTTGATAATCTGATTCTTTGGGGCGGCTCGCTTACTCGGAATAATGAACTAAGCGGTAAATTGGGAAAAATAAAAAATGCAGGTCTATATTTTGTATTTGGTAAACAAGATCAATTTATTGATGAAAAGAGTATTGAAATAGAAAAGAAACGATTGGAAAAATTGGGATTAAATTACAAACTTATTTTGTTCGATGGTAAACATGAAATAGATGTAAATGCATTATCTGAATTAATTGATCTTATCAAGAACAATAAAAAATAGATTATTAGAATTAAATGAATAAATTTCTTCTTGCTCTCGCTTTATCCGTTTCTCTATATCTGTTCAGCTCTTGTTACAGCACGAATAAAAAACCGGTTGAAAAAATAGAAATAAAAAAAACCGCTGTTCTCTCGCCGGCTTTGAAGAAAATATCCGCCAAAGTTGATTCGTTTTTCCAAAACAGATCGAAAAGAGGATTGTTTAACGGCACTGTTTTATTCGGAAACGGAAAAAATATTGTTTATGAAAATGCATTCGGTTATGCAAACTTTAAAAAGAAAGAGAAATTAAAAATCTCTTCTTCGTTTCAACTGGCTTCGCTTACCAAACCGATAACTTCTTATGCAATATTACATTTGGTTCAGCAAGGAAAATTAGCGCTGTCGGATACGCTGGGAAAGTTTATCAAAAATTTTCCATACAAAGGAATAACTGTACGTTTACTGCTTGCTCACAGGTCGGGTTTACCAGAGTATATGTACTTTGCCGATAAGTATTGGAAGAATAAGAGAATTCCCATAACCAACAAAGATGTAATTGATTTAATGAAAAAATATAAACCGCTCCGCTATTACAAACCCGATCACCGTTATAATTATTCGAATACCAATTATGTTATTCTTGCTTATATAATTGAAAAGGTTACCGGAAAATCGTATAAAGAATTTATGAAAGAATCCGTGTTTAACCCTTTGCAAATGACGCATACATTTGTATATCAAAAGCAAAAAGGGAAGAAAAATACAGCCGGAGTTATAGGATACATCAGACGAAGAAGAAAAGCCGACGATACTTACTTAAACGGTGTGGTTGGAGACAAAGGAATTTATTCTTCCGTGGAAGATCTTTTTAAGTGGAGCGTTGCAATTGACGAAGGTAAATTTGTGAGTGATACTTTAATGCGTAAAGCTTTTACACCGCAGCATAAAGATTTAAGAATTTATGATAATTACGGTTACGGATGGCGGATAAATGCATCGGATTCAACTAATAAAATTGTTTACCATACCGGCTGGTGGAAAGGTTTCCGTTCCTACTTTATAAAAGAGCTGGGCAAAAAAGAAACCATTGTTATACTATCCAATACTTCCAACGTTGGCGTCCTTTCAACAAGAGAATTGATTTCTTTTCTTTAATTCACATTCTGGAATAGTTTTTGAAACTTTTTTTAAAAATTAATTTTTTAAAATATTTATCGATAATAATTTGTTGATAAATAACTGTATGGTATAAAATCCTCTGTCTTAAAGTATATTTTACATAGATGCAAGATGTTAAAATTAAAAAATGTCTAATCAATTAAAACGTTTGGAGGAAGAAAATGAAAAAATTACTTTTACTGTTTTTAGTTGTTTCTTTCATTTCCGCTAAAGCGCAGATTACGTTTGTACAGTCCAATCCTGTAAACGGAAGTACAAATGTGGGCTTAAGCGATACTGTAAGTGTTACTTTTAGCGCTGCTTTGGATACGACAAAAAAATTCAAAGAGGGAAATTATTTATTTACAAATTTAGGTCCCGATCCTCAAATTTGGTACAGTGCAGATCTTAAAACCGTTTATCTTAAATCTGATTTACAACCACAAACAAATTATTTTTTGCTGTTTCATGATGTTTTTGCAGCTGATGGAAGCAGATTACAAAATCCGGTATTAATTGAATTTACTACAGATTCTGTGTTTAATGGATACAGCGTTTCGGGAAGTGTTTCGTTTGAAGACACCTCAATTCCAAAAGAAAATACTTTGGTAGCCCTACTGGCAGATGATTTATCGCATGGAAATCCGGTTATTCTTTATGCGGGTATTTCGGATTCGAACGGAAATTTTTCGATTAATCATGTTCCAAACGGGACGTATTTTCCGGTCGGAGCCAAAGATATGAACAACGACGGAATGATAGATCCCGGTTTCGGAGATTTAATTGGTGGAACCGATTCGATTGTTGTAAATAACGCGGATGTAACCGGCATTAATATTTTACTTACTTCTCCCGAACCGGTTAATTTTCAAAAAGCAAAATTTTTGGCCGATAGTGTAAAGAATGCGGATTTACCGAACGACGCATTACTTTATTTTGTTGATGCTTATTCGATTGACTCTTTAGCAAGATCTGATGAATGGAATTTTAAATATATAAGCGATTCCACTAGTTTAGGTTACAGTGTAACGGTCTCAATTTTCGGAAGTTACGTTGATACTATGGATGCAAATGAATTCAATTGGATTTCCAATATGCGTCCCTTAGCCGATTCTTTGATGTTTGCCGCAGACCCCGATTCTTTTGTTGCAATGGCAGAAAATGCCGGCGGATATGATTTTAGAACTCAACATCATCCGGATAGTTTAACTTTGGAAGTTAACCTTAAACTTGGTGATGTAACCAAAGCAAACTTTGGGGACATAGTTCCAAATCAAAATAAGTTTTACTGGGGTTTGGAATATCAATTGGTTTACGATGACGGTCAAAATTGGAATGTGATAAATCAATTAAGGTTTTTAGGAGATTTTGAGACCGGACAGTTAATTCAGCTGACAGGTATAGAAAATTCCGGAAATTCCGGATTGCCGGATAAGTTCGAATTGGAACAAAATTACCCGAATCCATTTAATCCTACAACTACAATCCAATATACTGTGCCGGTTGCCGTAAAGACGTTGCATGCAACGTCTCAACTAGTGCAATTAAAAATTTATGACGTACTTGGCAGAGAATTAGTAACATTAGTTAACAAACAACAATCTCCCGGAAATTATTCCGTAACATTCAATGCAAGCAATTTACCGAGTGGAATTTATTTATACGAACTAAAAACCGGTAATAATATTCAAGTAAAGAAAATGATGCTTCTGAAGTAATTTAAGTCATATACCTTCGGGGTTGTGTAAACCCCGAAGGTATAAATTAAATCTTGAATAACAATTAGGATTAAGTAAATTCCTTGGTTGTTTTTAAAAAGGAGGGCATTAAATATGAGATGGAACCCATTCTTCCAATTGTAAATGCTGTTGTTGCCGCAACTACTCCAACCCAATCAAAGTATTTAATAGTAATAAAAAGAATTAAAATAATTCCAATAACTTCGGTTGCCGTTGCAAAAGTAATTGGTGAAGTCTTTTTCGCATATACAAGAACCGACCGTTGAAAAGATAACATAACCGATAGACCCGGCATAACGGAAAAAATTATTAAAGGCAAAATAGCAAACCGTGTTAATTCCCATGATAATCCGGAAACATTTCTAAACCAAAATTCGGATAAAGGAGTAATTGCAATGATAACTAAAATAAAAGTAGCGGTAAATCCGAGAATCCGTGCAAATTTTTTAAGCGCCGTATAGTTTTCGCCGTGTTTTCCCATTAACGCAATTCCCACTTCCTGAAAAGATAATCCGGCGCTGCGGAAAATAAACACCAATGAATTAATTACCGGAAGAACGGCAAGGGATTCAATTGCCATCCGGCTTTGCCCTAAAAAGAAACTAACCATCGGTTGAACGCCTAAAGACAGCATTGAAGTTAATGCGAGAGGATAATAAAATTTTATTATACCTGAATAATTTAATATCTCAGCCTTTTGATTTTCTGTCTTTTTGATTTTTCTTAATGTTGAATTGCACATCAACTTGCTTGCAATCGCTTCTACTGTTACTCCCACGCTCATTGCGGCAGCTCCAACTACCGAGCCGTGAATATCCATGAACGAAAATAATATTGTAGCCGTAATTGCCATGCTTGAAAGACGAAGAACGGTACCGTAAGCAACACGGTTTGTAAGATTATTTCTAATCAGAATACCTTGATAAAATCTTCTGTAACCAATTGCGCTTGGCCACGGCAGTAAAATGATTAATGCATAATGCGTTAATTTGGCAACCTCCTGTGGAAGCGTCATCAAATCGATTGTGATAAAATAAAAAATATTGGGAATGAGAATGAGAAGAAATAACAATGTAATTAATAAATTAAGCAAGTATGTAAAATTTCTTAATTTTATGAATGAGTCCTTATTTTTTACTAAAGCTGTTGAAGCGCTCATGATCATTATTATGGGAGCTTCAATAAGAAGTGCAAAGGAAAAAGCTATTCCATAAGCGGCTAAGTTAAATTTAGGCTCGGGTAAACGTGCGATTAATGCTGCAATAAAAGGTCCTTCCAGCGACATCATTAACCACGTTGTTGCCAGCGGATACCAAAATTTGAATATCTTTCTTGAAGTTAGATTTGACACTGTTAAATTTTCTTTGGAAATTAATGTTCAAACTTAGTTATAATTGAGAAGATATTTATGTGAAAGAAAAACATCAAACCAACGCACTTTCAAAACCGGAATCCCGGACGAATAAGCAAGTGGAATTACTCAATTCGGTTATTTCTCTCATAAAATCAAATTGAATTTGTTCTCCGAGTCCGAAAATATTTATATCAGCTCTCGGGGCATCGGGAATAACGTCCTTAAAATTTCCCACAAGAACGTTGAATTCCGTTAAGGATGGCAAACGGGTTTGCTCGCTTAAATTAAATAGAAATTTATGCATTCGTTTTTGTGTTTGTTTATCTTCGGCAACGGTAACCAAATTAATTTTTCCTTCCCAATTTAAGTGTAATTGAAGAGTTATTAAAATTGCCAAATGCCAGTTGGGACTTTTATCCCTAAGCCAAAGGTTTATATCTTTTTGAATACCGAATGAAACGCGCGGATGATGTTTTAAAATCAGAACGCCCAAATTATATCTGGATGCTTGATAAACTAATTCGCTGATTATAAAGTCCTTACCGGGATTATTACTTAAAGTTAAAAACAACGTATTCGGATGAAATACGTTTCCCTGCAAAGTTTGAATTACGAGTTTTGCGCCGTGAAGAAAGTCGTTGTCTTCTATAACAGTTCCGTTTACTAATAATTTTTCATCTTTTAACGGTTGAATCAATTCGGTTAATTCTTTTTTTGTTTTTGACACATCATTTGTTTTAATGGTAAATGCATACAAACTTCCGGCGGGATAAGTGATATCTCTTATAAATAACAATGAGCCCGACCATTCTTTTGGATCTTCGATGGGAACTAGTAAATCGGGTTTCCAGGCAATATTGTTTCTGGGAAACTTTGCCGCAATACGCGATGCTTGTTCTGCCAACGTAAGAAATATTCCGCCTCTCAAATCGCTCCATTCGGCAGACAGTCCTTTTTTAGTTAACCAAATATAAATTCCGATAACCGAAATAATCGATACAATACTGAAGATAGGATTAATCAGAAACATAACTCCAAAACTGCCTATGCCGCCTATAAACGGTACTATTCTTGGTATTTTAAAAGTCGGGCGGAAACTGATTATTTTCATGCTTTGCTGAATAAAAACAACAAGATTCAACATTCCGTAAGTAATTAAGAAAAACATTGTTATTAATGTAGCTAATGCATTTAAACTTCCGAACACCAAAGAGACGGCAATAATAACGCCTGTAAAAATAATGGCATTTCTTGGTTCGTTATCTTTTGTTTTCGCTTCAAAAAAATTATGAAACGGAATGGTTCTGTGATGCGCTAACGCTTGTAAAATTCGCGGCGCTCCCACCATACTTCCCAAAGCGCTGGAAAAAGTTGCGGCAAGAATTCCCGCTAAAACCAGCCAGCTGACCAAAGCATTATCAACCATTGCCATTTCGTCGGTTCTTAAATCGTGTGGAGAAATAAAAAGCGCCGAGGCATACGCTAAAGCTATGTAAATAACAAAAGTTACTCCTATTGCGCTTAAAGTACCCACCGGTATTGATTTTCGCGGGTTTTTTAAGTCGCCCGATAAATTAGCGCCTGCCATTATACCGGTTACGGCAGGGAAAAATACCGCAAAAACAGTCCAAAAGCCGGCGTCTTCAAAATTTCCGAATAATACAATATGTTGTTGCGGAGTATTGGGCGAGAGGAAAAAAGAAATAAGAGATAAGGCAATTATTGCCAGAATTATATACTGAATTCTTATGGCAAAAACAGTGCTTATATAAGAAATAAAAAGTAATACAAACCATGCCGCTAAACTTACTACAACAATGGGATGATGAGGAAAAATACGTACCCAACCTTCCGAAAATCCTATTATATAAAGAGCGGCGGATAAAGTTTGCGATACGTAAAGTGGAATTCCAACGCTGCCGCCGGCTTCCAAACCGAGCGATTTGGAAATAATTGAATATGCGCCACCGGCTCCTATTTTTATATTTGTAGTAATGGAAGACATTGACAAACCGGTAGCAATTGTTATTATTTTTGCCAAAACTATTATTATTATTGCTCCTAACAGTCCGGCATTTCCAACAACCCAACCAAGGCGCAAATACATTATTACGCCTAGTATCGTTAGAACATCGGGAGTAAATACTCCTCCGAATGTTCCCAGCTTTTTAAGCTTAAAAGATTCGCGTAACGATTTGGCAATATTACTAAATTTCATCAATTCCAATATTTATTTGAGATTATCATAAACATACAACAATATTTCGAATATTACCCTAAACTTCCGTTTATGTTAATTTGATTGGTATTTACCGTTAATAAGCAATTCTAATTGGGAAATTGCGGCGGTAACGGCTGATTCTACCCGGAGGATCGATTCGCTTAATTTGAAAGGAATGAACCCGAGCTCTTGCATATAATTTATCTCAAACGGAATCCAACCGCCTTCGGGACCAATTGCCAGAATTAGTTTTGCAAAGCTGTTATTATAAATACCGGTTAAATAATTTTCAGAAGAATTTTCAGCTAATAATTTTAACGTGATTTCATTAGACGAGTTGTTGTAAACCGGCAAAATTTCTTGAAAGAATTCCTTAAACCTTTTATGAAAATAAACTTGCGGAAGTCTGGTTCTTTTACCTTGACTCAAACCATCAAGCAGGTAACGAAAGTAGTTATTCCCTTTAATTAGTGTGGATTGAAAATAACTTTTTTGCACTCTGTTTGTTTTTATAAAGTGAATAGTATTAACGCCCATTGCGGCCGAAACGGATAAAACTTTTTTAAGCGTTTGTGGTCGGGGCAGTGCACAGATGAGCGTTAAATTAGTACCGGAAACGGGTTCCGTAAAAATTTCAGTTAATTCAAGTACCACACCGTCATCATTTATTTTATTTATCTTTGCTTTTCCCAACGGACCGTTTAACAAGCCTATTTCCAAAGTATCGTTTACATTCAATTTTAATATTTCTTTAATATGATTTGCTCTCAAACCGGATAAAAAATATCTTTTCGGACCAATTTGATCTTTGGGCAAAAGCAAAATGATGTTCATGGAAAAAGTTTATTCAAGGTTTTTAATAAGATTAATTTTCTTTATTTCACCGGCAATAATTATTCTATCGTTTTGTTGAATTACATAATCCGGGCTGGGAATGGCTTTAATTGATTCGCCTCTTTTTTCAATACTTTTTACCGAAAGCACATCAACACCGTATTTAGCTCGTATGTTTAATTCCCTGATGGATTTTCCTATAAATGAATTAGGCGGTTTAATCTCCACAATTGAATATCCTTCTAAAAATTGAACGCTTGTTTCCGGCTCTTTCATACTGATGCTGCTTGCTAAAGTAGAAGATAATTCCCTTCTTTTAATTTCTTTGTTGTACGCGGCTTGAATATCCTTACGCCAAACCATTCCTACAACTTTTTTAGAATTTGCGTTAGCCACAACCGGTAAACCGTAAACATCGATGTTTCTCATTTTATCCAAAGCTACTTGACAGTTATCTTCTAACGATACAACTTCGAAGTTCGTACTTAAAATATCTTCGGCTACCAAAATATTTTGCAAGGAATCTTTTTCGAACATATAGTCTTTAATTTCATCCACTTTAATTACGCCGTGAATGTTTCCGTGCGAATCCAAAACGGGGAACTGTCTTCCTCTTCCCGAAATCACTTTATTTACGATTTGGCTGAAATTATCGTTAAGATGAATAGCGTCGAATTTTTCTGAGTAAACATCCTTAACGAAAATCGATTCCATTATATTTATTTCAGTTCCTTCCTTTATTTGAATTCCGCGCAGAACAAGTTTTAATGTGTAAATAGATTCACGCGAAAGTTTGGACGAAAGTATCATACTTATAATTGTTGTAATCATTAAGGGCAGAATAATTCTGTAATCGTTTGTCAGTTCGAATACGATAATTATAGCCGTGATAGGAGCCCGTGTTGTACCCGCTACCAAACCGCCCATTGCAACTAATGCATAAGCGCCGGGACCGGCAGTAATAGCGGGAAACAAAGAATGAACCCAAGTGCCGAAAAACGATCCGAGCATAGCTCCCATAAATAAAGAAGGAGCAAAAATACCTCCGGAGCCTCCGCTTCCCAATGTAATTGAGGTTGCAATAATTTTTATGAAAATTAAAATTAACGCAAGTTGCCAAAACATTTTACCGTAAAGGGCTAAGTTTATAGTATCGTAACCAACTCCCATTACATGAGGATAAAACAGCGCGATAATCCCCATCGCCAATCCGCCTATAACCGGTTTCAAATATTCGGGAAAGTGGAGTTTGTTATCGAAAAAATCTTCCGATAAATAGAGTGTTTTAATAAACAGATAAGAAGCTAATCCCGCTAAAGCGCCCAGAATAAAGTAAAATATAAGTTCGTACGGGCTGCCCATCGAATATTTCGGAACGGTAAAAGCTGCGAAGTCTCCTTCAAAACTTCGTGAAATAACGGTTGCCATTACCGAAGAAATTACTATAGGAGAAAATTGAGCAACGGCAAAATCCATTAATACAATTTCCACTGCAAATAATGCTCCGGCAATGGGAGCGTTAAAAGCGGCTGCTATTCCTGCGGCAGCGCCGCATCCAACTAAGGTTTTTAATCTTTGTGAAGGAACGCGGAAAAATTGACCGACACTTGATCCTAAACTTGACCCGATTTGGATAATAGGACCTTCCCTTCCAACCGAACCGCCGGTACCGATTGATATTGCGCTTGCCAAAGCTTTTATTAATGCTACGCGCGGTCTTATGGTTCCGCCTTTTAATAGAATTGCTTGCATAACTTCGGGAACGCCATGACCTTTTGCTTCGGGTGCGAAAAAGTAAATTAACGGTCCCACAATTAATCCGCCGATTACCGGGGCAAGAATTATTATGTACCAAGGGGAATGTATTATATTTTCCAAAATGTTTCCCGGTCCCGGAAAGGAAAGATCGGAAAACCATTCAATTAACGCACGTATTGCAATTGCAGAAAAACCGGCAAGAACGCCAATGATTATTGCTACAATAATCATAAAAGTGTGTTCGGTTAACTTTGCTCTTTCAAGCAGTTGAGCTGTTTTACGGGAGAGATCTCTTGTGGTTGTTCTTATGCCGGAAATATTCAATACTTACTATCCCTTTTTATAGAATATCAGAATTAGATATTATAAGTTATCGAAACTATGGTTAAAATGTAAAAATACCAAGTAATAAAATTTATCATTCCGAATAAAATTTAATCATTTTGGAAATAGCATTCCTGCAAACTTTGCAAAATGGTTTGTTTCCTTTGGAAAACATTATACAATCGAGCATAGGTCTGTATAATCCTTTGGATGCGTAACCGGCGCCTTCAAATGCTCCTACTTTATTCCAATATTTGCTATGTACTAAAAAGCTGTCAATTTTTCCGGCGTGTTCTCTATCAAGTTTTATATATTTTTTCTCTAATTTCATTACTAATTGTTTTGAGGCATTTTCTTTTTTTAACTTGGCAATTTTATCGTTTAACATCCTTCTTTTTATTTGCCATGAAGTATCCAAACTATCGTAAAAATTTTTGTTCCAAGGAGTAGGAATTTCAATTCCGGGGGTTACTAAATTTTGCCACTTAACATGCGGAGCATTTAACAAAGCGGTTATGTTTGGTTCTACCGGTTCGGTTCCTTTGGGGTAGAAATCGTTGTAAGCTACATCAGAAGTATAATATTCGTCTGCCAAACCGGTAAACGAATGACCGAACTCGTGAAGAAATACATACTCACTCCATTGATTATTGGTAGTAAATGTGCAAAATTGATTGTAAATTCCGCCGCCGCCATATCTTTTATGATTGACCATAATATAAATTGCGTCGTAAGGAACGTTTGCGGCTAAATCCCTCATGGTTTTATTATCTTCGGTTAACAAATATCTTTCAGAGCCTAACGAATTGAAAGTGCAATTTAACGCGGTGTTTTTAAAAATTCCGGCGCGCGGCTCGTCAATTCCGCTTTCTTCCGATGTTTTGAAAACTCCGTAAATATTGAATTTGTTTTTGTTCGTTTTGTAAGGTTCCTTATTAAAAAATACATTTGTAAATCTTGCTAAATCAGACTTGAATTTTTTAAATTCCGAATTAGTATAACCTTCGCCCAAAATTACAACATCTACCTTTTTATGAGGATTTCCCGAATAAAAACTTTTAATTACTTTTACGGATGAGTCGTGCAGATTTTCTTTTATGATGTTCGTATTACCGGGATCGATTGTAAAACTGAAGATTTCATTCAATTTATTTTCTCTATTGCGTTTTTCAAATTTTACAAGGATTTTAGATTTTGGGGAAGGAATTAAAACAGACTCGTGATAAGTTTTCTTAATTCCGTTTAATGCTTCTTTACCGGTTTGATATTCAAAAAAATAACTATCGTATCCCTTTGAAAAAATTAATTTATTTGTTTTACTATCGTAAACTTTTACGTAATATTTGCCGTTGTTAAAATTATCGATTGTATTATTGGGATTTCCTGCCCAATTTCCATATTCGTACAATTCATCAATGGTTATTAAATCCGATTGCGAATTACCGGTATGAAAATAATCTATTCTGAGCGTTTTATCCGAAAAGTACGATGAAAAATTTGAATTACTCTGCGCTAAAACAGACGAAACTGCAATGAGCATACTAATAAAAAATTTTAACATTATTTTCTCCGTAATAAATTAATTATTTTTCCAAATATTTTTCGAATGTAATCTGAAATATTTATATTGGATAAATATTCCTGAACTAATATTGAAATGTAATGAAATATAGATTTTTAATACTAATATTCATAACAATATTTACAAGTAAGTCTTTCTCTCAAAACTTTGAGTTAGTCGGTAAAATGAGGCCGGGAGAGGTTTTAATCGGTTTTGCGGATAGTTTAAAAAGCGTTTTTCTCGATAACGATTCGTTGGAATTTAACAAGGGAGTATTTTTGTTCGGATTTGACAGGGACGATAAAGGAATTCATAAACTGAAACTGAATTTTTTAAACGGGAAAGATATTGTTAAAATATTAAAATTAAAAAATAGAAAATATAAAATTCAAAGAATTAACAAGATAAAAAAGAAATATGTTAGTCCGCCTAAAACCGCATTAAACCGTATAGCAAAGGAAAGAAGAAAATTGAGGAAAGCGCGGAAGGAAATCGGGAAAGATAAAACTCCTTATTTTCTATCTGGATTTATTAAACCCGTTAAAAGTAATAGAATAACAAGCGTTTTCGGAAGCCAAAGAATTCTGAACGGAATTCCTAAAAATCCGCATAACGGTTTGGATATTGCAGCTCCGCTTGGAACGCCTGTTTATGCTGCGGCAAGCGGAATTGTAAGATTTACGGGAAAAAATTTTTATTATAACGGTAATTTTATTCTGCTTGATCATGGTCAGGGATTGAATAGTATTTATCTCCATTTAAGTAAAATATTAGTTAAAACCGGCAACCGGGTTCAAAAAGGACAAAAAATAGGAGAAATAGGAACTACCGGGCGTTCTACAGGTCCGCATCTTCATTGGGGAGTTCAATGGTTTAGCAAACGGATAGATCCGGAAAGTTTACTTCATTTAAATATTAGCAAGCTAAGAGCTCATATTAAAACAATTTATTCTAATCATTAAAAAAAGGAGGCTAAAATGGCGGCAAAAAAAATTCTTATGTTTGTAGGCGATTTTGTGGAAGATTATGAAGCAATGGTTCCTTTTCAAATTTTAACGATGGTTGGACATACTGTACATGCTGTTTGTCCCGATAAAAAAGCAGGCGACACGGTAAGAACGGCGGTACATGATTTTGTGGGCGATCAAACGTATGTAGAGTTGCAAGGACACAGATTTCACATTAATGCAGATTTTGATTCGGTTAATCCCGCCGATTATGATGCTTTGGTAATTCCCGGAGGAAGGGCGCCGGAATATTTACGCTTGAACGAAAGAGTATTGGAAATTACAAAACATTTTACCGAAAATAATAAGCCGATTGCTGCAATTTGTCACGGTCCGCAAATACTCGTCGCAGCAAATGCCTTAAATGGTAGAAATGTAATTTCTTATCCTGCTGTTGGACCCGAATGCAAAGCCGCAGGGGCAAATTACGGCGAGGTTAGTCCGAATGCGGATAATGCATTAACCGACGGAAATTTAGTAACGGCGCCAGCGTGGCCTGCTCACCCGGAATGGATGAAACAATTTTTGAAAGTTCTGGGATCTACCATTGAACCTTAATCAAGTATTTTATAAAAGGAGGCGCCGAAAAGACACCTCCTTTTTAATTAAAAACCAATACAAACCAAACGGTTGATCCGGTTATAAAAATTAACGAACGTTCATTTCAGTAATTTTAGATAATTAACCGGACTTTTGAGCAGTTGACTGTATTTTTTATCTCCCAAAGATACGTCAGTAACCAAATCCGTGAATTTTTCTCCTTTCCATTTAAATAAAAACGATCTTATTTTGGGTCTTTTGTAAATTAACGATGCTATTGTTGCAGCAAATTTATTTTCGTAAAAGATTTTGTTCTTTATTTGTTTTAAATAAAGTTCACTAACTTTATCAGGAAATTCAAAATGTTTTTTAATTATTCCGGCCGCTAACTTTCCGCTTAAAATTGCATGACTAATCCCTTCAAAAATTAACGGATCGGCTAAACCGGCGGAGTCTCCGCTTAAAAGCACCCTTCCTTTTACAATAGAATTGTTTTTAATTTGTATAGGGATAAAATATCCGTGTTTTTCTTCCGAAACCGGGTTGTCAATCCCGAGAAGATCTAAATAATTCCGGTAACAATTATGCAAATTTATTCCTTTTCCGGCAGACAATACACCGACGGATAAATGATTTTTCTTAGGAAAAACCCACGCATAACCGCCGGGTACAAATCCGAAATCGAAACGCGGTAAAACACTAAGCTCTTCAAATTTTTCTTTATCGACAAAAATTTCACTCTCCAAAGCCGGAATTTTTAATAAAGAATTCTTATCCACAAATTTTCTTGTAATTCCTGTCGCTCCGTCTGCTCCTATTAAATATTTTCCCCTGAAAACTTTATTCTTAGATTTAACTTCAACATAGCTATTAGAATTCTCGACCGATAGTATTTCTATTGAATCCAAAACTTCTGCACCGGCTTTCACTGCTTTTTTCAGAATAAAGTTATCAAAATTGCTGCGCATTACATTGCAAATGACCGGCTTTGAGCTTTCGGCAATGAATTTTTTACCGATATCCTGCACAAACACAACGGCGCCGTAAAATTTTTTTTCGATTATTTCCGTCAGATCAAACGGCAGCAAATCAATCGATTTAAAAATTAATCCTCCTCCGCAGGTTTTGTCCCGCGGCAGCTTTTCTTTTTCGATTAAAAGGACTTTCATTCCTTGTTTAGCAGCAAAATAAGCCGCCGTTCCGCCTGCTGGTCCGCCGCCGGTAATTACTACGTCATAAACGATATTTTTATTTCCGGAGTTCAAGGTTATGGAAAAATAATAAGGAATTTAATTTAAATCTAAAAATTTATTTCGTTAGAAGGAGAATGATAAATCGCGGTTAACGGGAAATTTTCGTCACGTTACAAATTTTATGATAATCTGAAAAAA